>NZ_LZJE01000065.1:0-36931 GCF_001666865.1 Mycobacterium sp. E136 | reverse complement strand
GGGACCATCACGGGCAACAGCGTGTTCAACGGACGCACCGAGGGCGAGACCGTCGAGTTGGAGTATGCGCGGCGCGGCCCCGACGGCGCGCTGGTGCCCGCGGGCCGGATGGTGCCCTACGACCTAGGGCCTATCCCGTCGTGGCGCAACCTGCGCTTCCCCCGCGCCGACATTCCGTCCGACGCCGTCGCGGTTCGCGTTGTCGCCGAGGATCGTTCGCTCACCCAGGGTGACTGGCTGGCGGTGACGCCGCCGCGGGTGCCCGAGTTGCGATCGGTGCAGGAGTACGTCGGGTCCGAGCAGCCGGTGCTGATGGACTGGGCCGTGGGCCTGGCGTTCCCGTGTCAGCAGCCGATGCTGCACGCCAACGGCGTCACCGAGATTCCGAAGTTCCGCATCACTCCGGACTACAACGCCAAGCGCAAGGATACCGACACCTGGCAGGACGGCCTCAACGGCGGACTGCTCGGAATCACCGATCTGCTGATGCGCGCGCACGTGATGTCGACGTATCTGTCGCAGGACTGGGGCCGCGACTGGGGCTCGCTGCGCCGGTTCGAGATGACACCCGACGCCCGAGGCGCGACGCCGGCGACGCTGGACTTCGGCACGGCGACCCGCAGCGGCCTGTACAGCCCCGGCCACATCCGCATCAAGCCGTAACCGATTCCTCTAACCTGTGAGCCGTGAACCGGATCCGGTGGGGCGCCGCCACACTCACACGTGCGGTGGAGTGGCAGGTCGACACCTTGCCGAAATCGGTGTTTGTGCACACTCCAGCCGAGGCTTGGGACGCGCACGCCGACGAGCTCACGCCGACCTACTGGACCGAGGCCGGATGGCGAATCGCCCTGCAGAGCTGGGTGATCGAGGTCGACGGCCTCACGGTGCTGATCGACACGGGCGCGGGCAACGGTAAGAGCAGGCCTCGGATGGCGGTGCTCTCGGACCTGCAGACCGAGTTCCTGGCTTCGCTGTCGGCCGCCGGATTCGACCCCGCCGATGTGGACGTCGTGGTCAACACGCATCTGCACTTCGACCATGTCGGCTGGAACACACGGCGTCACAACGATTCCTGGGTGCCGACGTTCCCCAACGCGCGCTACCTGGTATCGGAGGCCGACTACCGACACTTCGGCTCCGAGGGCCCGGCGCAGTCGGCCACACCCCGCACCGAGGAGCAGGCCTCCGTCCAGCGGCATGTCCGAACGGTGTTCGAGGACAGTGTTTCTCCGGTGCAGGAGCAGATCGAGTTGTGGTCGGGCAACCATCGGCTCAGCGAGTCGCTGTGGCTGGGCCCCGCGCCGGGCCACACTCCCGGATCGTCGGTGGTGTGGCTCGACGCCGGACGGCCCGCGGTGTTCGTCGGCGATCTGACCCACTGCCCCATCCAGGTCCTCCGGCCGGACGACCCGTGCGGCTGGGACGAGGACTTCACGGCGGCCGCGGTGACGCGCAAGCGCATCCTCACCGAGGCGTCGCGGCGTCGTGCCGCGGTGGTGCCCGCGCACTATCCCGGCCACGGCGGCGCGACCGTCGTCGCCCGTGGTGACGCGTTCCTGTTCGACGACTGGCTCCCGTTCCCGCCTATCTGAATTTCCCAAATCAACTGACGGCGGGGTAAAGCCTCTGCTAGTAGTAAATGAGGCTGCCAAAAGGATTCGGGCAGCAAACTACTTTGTGGCGCTTTCTTCATGCGGCGAGGAGGCATTCATGTTGCAGACGCCTGAAGCGCCGCAGACCGGAAACGGCGAACTGCCACGCCCCCGCACATTCGACCAGGCGGCCGTCGAAGCCGCCATTTTCGATCTGCTCGTCGCAATCGGTGAGGACCCCTACCGGGAAGGGCTGCGCGACACCCCTGCCCGCGTCGCGCGCGCCTATCAGGAGACATTTGCAGGTCTGTACAGCGATCCTGACGATGTTCTCGCGACGATGTTCGACGAGCACCACGGCGAGCTCGTGCTGATCAAGCAAATTCCGATGTACTCCACGTGCGAACATCACCTGGTTTCTTTCCATGGAGTCGCCCATGTCGGCTATCTTCCCGGCGACGACGGCCGAGTCACCGGACTGTCGAAAATCGCGCGGCTCGTCGACCTTTATGCCCGGCGTCCTCAGGTGCAGGAGCGACTAACCGGGCAAATAGCTGAAGCGCTAATGAACAAATTGAATCCGCGCGGCGTGATCGTCGTCATCGAGGCCGAGCACCTGTGTATGGCGATGCGCGGTGTGCGTAAGCCGGGCGCCGTCACGACGACGTCCGCGGTCCGCGGCCAGTTTCAGACCGATCCGGCGTCCCGGGCCGAGGCGCTGCATCTGCTCTTACAGCGGTGATCTCGGTGCCCACGCCGGACGCGCCGACCGGGAGGCCGTCGCTGCGCGCGGTGTGGGCGATGATGATCGGCTTCTTCATGATCGTCGTCGACTCGACGATCGTTGCCGTCGCCAACCCGGTCATCAAACAGGACTTCGAGGCGTCCTACCACGCCGTCATCTGGGTGACGAGTGCCTACCTGCTGGTCTTCGCCGCGCTGCTGCCGGTGGGCGGCCGCCTCGGCGACCGCTTCGGGCCCAAGAGCATGTACGTCGCCGGTCTGGCGGTCTTCACGCTGGGTTCGCTGTGGTGCGGCGTGTCCGGATCGATCGACACATTGATCGCTGGACGGCTCGCCCAGGGTATCGGTGCGGCACTGATGACACCGCAGACGTTGTCCGCGGTCACCCGCATCTTCCCGCCTCAGCAGCGCGGCGTCCCGATGAGCCTGTGGGGCGCGACGGCGGGCATCGGCCTGTTGGTCGGCCCGCTGGCCGGTGGTCTGCTCGTGGACGGGCTGGGCTGGCGGTGGATCTTCCTGATCGACATCCCGATTGGCGTGGTGGGTCTCGTGCTGGCGCTACGCCTGATCCCCGTGTTTCCCGCACAACCGCATCACCTCGACGTTCTCGGGGTGCTGCTCTCCGGAGCAGGCATCTGCCTTATCGTGTTCGCCCTGCAGGAGGGACGTCACCACGACTGGGGTCCGACAACGTGGGCCGCGATCGCCTGCGGATGCGCGCTGCTCGCGGGTTTCGTGATGTGGCAGGCGATTCAGCACTCCGAGCCGTTGGTTCCCCTCACCCTGTTCCGCCACCGTGACTTCGCGCTGTCCAACGCGGGCATCGCACTGATCAGTTTCACCGTCGTCGCTTTCGCGGTTCCCCTGATGTTCTATCTGCAGGACGCGCGCGGCATGCCCGCCACAGAGGCGGGCCTGGTTACCGCACCGATGGCGATCGCGACCGGCGTACTCGCCCCGATCGTCGGCCGGGTCGTCGACCGCGTTCGGCCACGGACAGTCGTGTGCCCCGGCTTCACACTGACGGCAGTCGCGTTGATCTGGCTGTCATGGGAGATGAGCCAGTCGGCGCCGGTCTGGCGGTTGACGCTGCCCCTCATCCTCATCGGCGCCGCAGGCGCGCTCACCTGGGAACCGTTGGCGGTCATCGCATCTCGGACGCTTCCCGAGAAACTGGCCGGCGCGGGCTCGGCCGTCTTCAACACGACGCGGCAAGTGGGGGCGGCATTGGGCAGCGCGAGCATCGCCGCGTTGTTGGCCGCCGCAGCCGACATTGAGTCCCACGACGCATCGGAGCATGTGCACGAGTTGTCCGGCGCACCGGCCGTCGCGGCGATGTCGCATTCGATGCTGTTGCCCGCGACGGCGGCGGGGATCGGCGCGATCGGGGCGTTCTTCTTCACCGGCGTCTTCCCGCGGACCGTACAGCCCGTGGGTCACTCCGAGAGAAATGTGAGCACCGCGTCATGACCGCTGTTGCCGCAAGACCACCGTCCAGATTGCACGAGGTCGAGGCGTTCACCGACGATGCTCTGCGGGATCTACTCGCCTACCCCGAAAACCCCTGCGGGCCGAGGCTTCGCGCGAATTTCATCGCGAGTATCGACGGTGCGGTGACACTCGACGGTGCGGGACGCAAGCTGGGCACACCGACCGACCGCCGGGTGTTCAACCGCTTACGCGAAGTCGCCGATGCGATCGTGGTCGGCGCCACCACCGCGGCGTCCAAACCGTACGCCGACCTTCGTCTCGACGCGGCCGCGCACACGTGGCGGCTTGCGCACGGCCTACCGACCGTCCTGCGCTTGGTGGTGGTGTCCGGTCGCGGCGTGATCCCGCCTCACCTGCTCACGGCGACGGTCCCGCCGATCGTGTTGGTCTCTGCGAGTGCTCCCCGTTCAGCGCGGCGGGCGTTGGAAGCGTCAGGGGCGGTGGTGTGCGAGATCGCCGAACCTCAGATCGCTTCTGCCGCAATCCGTCCGGCCCTCGACGACCTGGGGCTGAGGCGGGTCCTGGTGGAGGGCGGCCCGACCTTGTTCTCGCATCTGGTCGCCGGCGACGAGATCGACGAGTTGTGCCTCACCACCAGCCCGATGATGGTGGCGGGTCCCGCCCGGCGAATCGCCACCACGGCCGAGCATGTCGAGCTCGGTATGCGGCGTAAGGATGTGCTGCTCGGCGAGGACGGAACCGTCATCGTCCGATGGGTTCGGCGAGACTAGAGCGGCGTCAGGCCGTGCTTGCGTAGCACCTTCTTCGTGGGCTGCTTGTCGCGCAGCAGCCGCAGCGATTTGCGGATGAGCAGCCGCGTCTCGTGCGGCTCGATCACACCGTCGATGTAGCCGCGCTCGGCGGCGATCCACGGCGTGGCCATGTTGAGGTTGTAGCCCTCGATGAAGTCCGCGCGAATCTTCTGCACCTCGGGTGCGGTCGGATCGGGGAACCGCTTCACCAGCAGCTGCGCGGCGCCCTCGGCGCCGATCACCGCGATGCGCGCGGTCGGCCACGCGAAGTTCAGGTCCGCCGACAGCTGCTTGGATCCCATCACCGCGTAACCGCCGCCGTAGGCCTTGCGCACGATGATGGTCACCTTGGGGACGTCGGCTTCGACGATGGCGTTGAAGAACCGGCCGCCGCGCTTGATGATGCCGCGCTTCTCCTCCTCCACGCCGGGCATCGCTCCAGGGGTGTCAACCACAAAGACCAGCGGGAGATTGAACGAGTCACAGAACCGGATGAAGCCGGCCGCCTTGTCGGACGCCTCGTTGCCCACGGCCCCGGACATGTGCATCGGCTGGTTGGCGATCACCCCGACCGGGCGGCCGTCGACGCGGGCGAACGCGGTGATCATGGACGGACTGCGCTGCTCGGCGATTTCGAACACATCCCCGTCGTCGAAGATGCGGAGCAGGATCTCGTGCATGTCGTAAGCCATGTTGTCGCTGTCCGGCACGATCGTGTCGAGCTCATAGTCGTGCGGGGTCAGCTCGGGCTCGAGACCCGGGTTGACGATCGGCGGATCGTCGAAGGTGTTGGCGGGCAGGAACGAAAGGTAGTCGCGCACATACTGGTACGCGTCTGCCTCGGAATCGACCACCTTGTGGATGTTGCCGCGCTCGGCCTGGACGTCGGCGCCTCCGAGTTCGTCGAAGGTGACGTCCTCACCGGTGACGTCCTTGATGACGTCGGGTCCGGTGATGAACATGTAGCCCTGATCGCGGACCGCAACAACGAGGTCGGTCTGGATGGGCGAGTACACGGCACCGCCCGCGCACTTGCCGAAGATCAGCGAGATCTCCGGCACGAGGCCGCGCAACATCTCGTGGCGGCGACCCAACTCGGCGTACCAGGCCAACGACGTCACGGCGTCCTGAATGCGCGCGCCTGCCGAGTCGTTGATACCGATGATCGGGCAGCCGACCATGGCCACCCACTCCATCAGCTTGGCCACCTTGCGGCCGAACATCTCACCGACCGAACCCTGGAAGACGGTCTGGTCGTGGCTGAACACACCGACCGGCCTGCCGTTGATCGTGGCGTGACCGGTCACCACACCGTCGCCGAACAACGCGTTCGGATCGCCGGGCGTCTTCGCCAGCGCGCCGATCTCCAGGAAGCTGCCCGGATCGACGAGGGCATGGATCCGCGCGCGGGCGCTCGGAATCCCCTTTTTCTCCCGCTTGGCGACCGCCTTCTCCCCGCCGGGCTCCTTGGCCTGCTCGAGCTTCTCGCGGAGTTCGGCAAGCAGCTCTGCTGTGGTCTTGGTTCGGATGGGAGTAGCTTCAGTGGTCACTTCGACGGCTTCTCCTCAGACTCGATCCGGTTGATCGCCTCGCTCATGTGAGCTCCGACCTTCGCAATGTACGGCTCGTCGATCACCTGGATGTGCTCACCCCCGATCGGCACGACCTCCAGCTCGGAGACGAACTCGCCCCAGCCGCCGTCGGGCTTGCGGGTGGCGTAGCGCGGCTCGAAGTAGATCGCGTCGTCGTGGTAGCGGTCGGCCATGTACAGCGTGACCTTGCCGTCGTACGGCTTGATCTCGGCGGTGTCGATGGCCCGCTGATCCAGATACGACGTGCGCTGGTGCTCGATGATGCCGCCGGGGATCTGCACCCCGCTCTGGCTCACCACGTCGAGCACGTAGCGCACCTGGCCCTCGTCGTCGAGCGCCTCGAGCTCCTCGTACGGGATCTCGGGGATCTCGACGTTGAAGGTGCGCTCGGCGAAGCGGGCGTAGCGGTCCCAGCGGGCGCGGGTCTCCTCCTTGGTCTGGGGAATCTCCTCACCCGGACGCACCGCGTCGATGAGACCGACGAACTGCACGTCGGCACCCGCCTGCTTGAGGCCGATCGCGCACGCGTAGGCCAGCACACCACCCAGCGACCAGCCGGCCAGGATGAACGGCCGACCGCGCTTACCGTCACTCCAGCCGTTGAGCTCCAACAGCTTCGGCACGTACTCGTGCGCCCGCTCTTCGATCGAGCCCTCGACGCGCTCGATGCCGTACATCGGCGTATCGGCGGGCAACCGCTTGAGCAGCGGCTCGTACACCACCGTCGAACCACCCGCGGCGTGGAAGACGAACACGGGGATGTGATCCGACCCTTCCTGCGGCGCGCGAATGGTTCGGACGAACCCGTCGACCTTGCCGCCCTCGAGGTAATCGCGGACGGTGGTCGACAACTCCTCGATGGTCTTCGCGGAGCGCACGTCGTCGATGGTGATGGTGCCCTCGTCGACGCGCTCGGTCAGCCGCTCGGCGATCTTGGTCGCGGTGGGCTCATCGATGTCGGGCAACTCGTTGAAGATGCCGCCCGGCGACTTGCCGGTCACGATCGCCCACGTCGCGAACGTGACGCGTTCCGCGGCGTCGCGCGGTGGCACGTCAGAACCCAGCGCCTCGGTCACCGCCTCCTGGGTGAGCACTTTGGAGGCCGCCGCGACCGTGGCCTGCGATGGACCGGCCGCGGGCGTCGGTCCGCTGGGGTCGGTCGGTGGCGGCGGAACCGCCGGACCGCTCGGGTCCGTGGGCGGCGGCGGCACCGCCGGACCGCTGGGGTCCGTCGGCGGGGCGGGGATGTCGTTCACCGGGGCCGCACCGGCCGGGAGATCGGATTCGGTCGCGGTGCCCGCGCTGGTGACCTCCGAGGCGACGCCGGTCTTCTCGGCCAGCACCTGCTCGAGCTCGGCGACGGTGGTCGCACCGCCCATCAGCTCGGCCTGTTCGGCCGCGATCTCCTCGGCGGTCTTGGTCTTCTGGTGCTCGGCGATCTGGTCGACCTCGTCGCGGTGCTCGATCGCGTAGTGGATCAGCTTCTCGACCGCGTACAGGTTGGCGTCGCGCACCGCGGTCAGCTGGATCGGCGGCAGGTCGAAGTCGTACTCGACCCGGTTCTTGATCCGCACGGCCATCAGCGAGTCCAGGCCGAGCTCGATCAGCGGCACCTCCCAGGGGAGGTCCTCGGGCTCGTAACCCATTGCGCCGCCGACGATCGCGCCGAGCCGGTCGTGAACCGTCTCCCCCGAGTCCGGCGACCACTTGGCGAAGCCGGCCGCCAGACCCGCGCCCGCCGTCAGGTTGTCCTGCAGGATCTCCGCTGTGTCTTCCTCGGGCTCGTCTGCCGGAGTCGTCGAGACCTGTTCGGCGACAGTCGCTCCGGTGGCCACCGCGACAGGCAGGGCACCCGCGGCACCGGTGCGGCTCACCACCGCGTCGTACACCAGCGTGAAGGACTCGTCGATGCGCGCATGCACCTGCACGCTGGCCCCACCGGGATGGCGGGTCAGCGTCGTCACCAGCCGCGCGCCCTCACCGGGGACGGCGCGCTGTTCGGAGGCGACCAGCTTGGCGTCCGGAATGACAGCTGCCGCAGCCGCTTTCACCAACGCGGCCAGGTCCGTTTCGCCCTTGGGGGCGTACTCCCAGACGTGCCTGCCGTCGGGCGTCGCGACGTGGTTACCCGGCATCACCGCCGAGCTGTCGCCGGTGAACCGCGCGTCGAGCCAGTGTGGCTTGCGCTTGAAGCGGGTCGGCGGGATGTTCGCGAAGTCCAGCGCCCCGGCCAGCCCCTTGTTCCGGCGGGGGAACAGCGTGCGGAAGTCCAGATCGTGGCCGTGGACGAACAGCTGCGCCATCGCCACGGTCATCGAGTCGACCTCGTCCTGCTTGCGCGCCAGCGTCGCGATCAACTGCGCGTCGTGCAGGCCGGCCGCCGCCGTCGTCAGGCCAACCTGCATGAGCGCCACGGGATTCGGCGCCAGCTCCAGGAAGGTCGTATGCCCGTTGTCGACGGCGTTGCGGATGCCGTGGGTGAAGTAGACGCTGTGACGCAGCCCCTTCTTCCAGTAGTCGACGTCGTGGATGGTCTCGCCGGGCCGGATGTAGCGACCCTCGTGAACCGTCGAGAAGTACCCGATCTTGGTCGGGTGCGGTTCGATGCCGACGAGTTCGGCGGCGAGCTCGCCGAGCAGCGGGTCCATCTGCGAGGTGTGGCTGGCGCCCTTGGTCTGCATCTTGCGGGCGAACTTGCCTTCTTGCTCGCAGCGCTCGATGATCGCGTCGACCTGGTCGGGCGGCCCGCCGATGACGGTCTGCGTCGGCGCGGCGTACACGCACACCTCGAGATCCTTGAAGGCTTCAGTCTCTCTGAAAACCCCTACGATCTCGTCGGCCGAGTACTCGACCAGCGCCATCAACCGGATCCACTCGCCGAACAACATCGCCTCGCCCTCACCCATGAGGTGGGCGCGCGCACAGATGGCGCGGGTGGCGTCCTCCAGCGACAGGCCGCCGGCGAAGTATGCCGCCGCGGCCTCACCGAGCGACTGTCCCACCACCGCAGCGGGTTTCGCGCCGTGGTGCTTGAGCAGCTCGCCGAGGGCGATCTGCAGGGCGAAGATCACCGTCTGGACGACCTCGATGGGGTACTCGCAGGTCTCATTGGTGTAGTCGACCGCGTCGTCGAGGATCAGCTCCAGGATCGAATAGCCCCGCTCATCCTGGATGAGGGCGTCGACCTTGTTGATCCACTCCGCGAACACCTCGTTGCGCAGATACAGGTTCTTGCCCATCTTGCGGTGCTGGGCACCGAAACCGGCCAACACCCACACCGGACCGTTGGTCACCGGGCCGTCGGCGCTGAACACGCTCGGGTGCTGCTTACCCTCGGCCACCGCGCGCAGGCCCTTGATGGCTTCGTCGTGATCGTGAGCCAGCACCACGGCTCGGGACCGCCCGTGGTTGCGCCGCGACAACGCGCGGCCGATGGACTCCAGCGACGACTCGCGCCCCTCGGGGCTGTCGATCCAATCGGCCAGCTCGGCCGCCGTCGCCCTCTTGCGCGACGTCAGGAACCCCGAAACGGCTAGCGGCACAACCGGAGTGGGCTGCTCGCCGGCTTCCATCTCCTCGCGCGCGGCCTCGAGCAGCTGCAGCGCCTTGTCGGTGAGGCCAGGCAGTTCGGGCTCGTCGTCCTGAACGTGGGCGGGCCGGTCGAGCGCGTCATCGTCGTCGTCGTCGAAGCCTGATTCTCTTCGCGCAAGCGGCTCATCGACGAACTCGCCGTACTCGTCCATCCGCACCCCGCCGATGTAGACGGCGTTCGCGTCCGAGGACTTCGACTCGTCGGCTTCGGGCTCCGGTTCCGGTTCGGGCTCAATGAGATCCGACGGCAGTACCTCGCGCAGCACCAGGTGCGCGTTCGCGCCGCCGAAGCCGAATCCGGAGACGCCGGCGATCGCGTAGCCGCTGTAGCGCGGCCAGTCGGTGGCGGTGTCGGCGACCTTGAGGTGTACACCGTCGAAGTCGATGTAGGGGTTGGGGCCGGTGTAGTTGATCGACGGCGGGATCTTATCGTTGCGCAGCGCCAGCGTCATCTTCGCCAGGCTGGCCGCGCCCGCGGCCGACTCCAGGTGTCCGACATTGGATTTGATGGCGCCCAGCAGCGCGGGTTTGTCGGCCGCGCGGCCCCTGCCGACCACGCGACCCAGCGCGTCGGCCTCGATCGGGTCACCGAGGATGGTGCCGGTGCCGTGCGCCTCGATGTGGTCGACGAGACGCGGGTTGATGCCGGCGTCCTTGTACGCCTTGCGCAGCACATCGGCCTGCGCGTCAGGGTTCGGCGCAAGCAGGCCGTTGGACCGGCCGTCGTGGTTGACCGCGCTGCCGGCGATGACGGCGAGGATCTCGTCACCGTCGCGCCGGGCGTCGGAGACCCGCTTGAGCACGAGCATGCCGCCGCCCTCGGAGCGGGCGTAACCGTCGGCGTCCTGGGAGAACGACTTGATCCGGCCGTCCGGTGCGAGCACGCCGCCGACCTCGTCGAAGCCGACCGTGACCAGCGGGGTGATCAACGCGTTCACACCGCCGACGATCGCGACGTCGGCCTCACCCGCACGCAGCGCCTGCACACCCTGGTGTGCGGCGACCAGCGAGCTCGAGCAGGCGGTGTCGACCGTCACCGACGGGCCGCGGAAGTCGTAGAAGTAGGAGACGCGGTTGGCGATGATCGAGCTGGAGTTGCCGGTGATCGCGTACGGGTGGGTGACGCTCGGGTCCGACAGGGCCAGATTCTGGTAGTCGGCGTTCGACGAACCCACGAACACCGCGACCGCCTCGCCGCGCAGGCTCGACGCCGGGATGCGGGCGTTCTCCAGCGCCTCCCAAGTCAATTCGAGCGCCATCCGCTGCTGCGGATCGATGTTGTCGGCCTCCATCTTCGACAGCGCGAAGAACTCGGCGTCGAAGCCCTTGATGTCGGAGAGGTAGCCGCCACGGGTGCGGGCCTTGGCGACCCGCTCGGCGATGCGCGGCTCGCTGAGGAACTCCTCCCAGCGGCCCTCGGGCAGGTCGGTGATCGCGTCGCGACCCTCCATGAGCGCCCGCCACGTCTCGTCGGGGGTGTTCATGTCCCCGGGGAAACGGGTGGCCAGGCCCACAATAGCTATGTTCGCGATGTCCTCATCAACATCGCGCGTCCAGTCTTCGTCGTCGTCACCGAGGTCCTCGGGCTCCGGCTCTCCTTCGACGATGACCGTGGCCAACGACTCGATGGTGGGATGGCGGAACGCCACGGTGGCCGTCAACGTGACGCCGGTCAAGTCCTCGATGTCGCTGGCCATCGCGACGGCGTCGCGCGACGAGAGGCCGAGCTCGACCATCGGCGCGGATTCGCTGATGGAGTCAGGCGACTGGCCGGTGGCGTTGCCGATCCAGTTGCGCAGCCACTCGCGCATCTCGTTGACCGTCATGTCGGTTCTGGGGGGTGTCAGCGGCTTCTCGGGTGCCAGCTGGATGTCGTCGCCGGACGGCATCTCGGGTTGCTGCGAATCGTCCTGTGTATCAGCCATATTCGAGTTGGTCTCAGTCACTCTCGTCGGGGAACGCGTTGGCGATCTTCCCGCTGCGCAGACTGCCGTCCAGGTAAGCCGAGCGGCACGCTCGACGGCCGATCTTGCCGCTCGAGGTGCGCGGGATCGCGCCCGCGGGGGTCAGCAGCACGTCGCGAACGGTGACGCCGTGGCGCACGGCGATCGCGGCGCGGATGTCGTCGGCGATGGGACCCATGTCGAGCTTGTGGGAGCCCGGCGCCCGTTCACCGACGATCACCAGCTGCTCGGAGGTGTCGTCGGGATCGCGCTTGAGGCCGGAGTGGGCGTTCTCGAACACCTCGTCCGGCAGCTGGTTGGCGGGAACCGAGAACGCCGCAACGAACCCGGTGCGCAGCGCCTTGGTCGCCTCCTGTGCGGAGTACTCCAGGTCCTGCGGATAGTGGTTGCGCCCGTCGATGATCACCAGATCCTTGACGCGGCCGGTGATGTAGAGCTCACCGTCGTAGTAGGCGCCGAGGTCGCCGGTGCGCACCCAGGTCGCGTCGTCGGTGGCGCCTTCGGCGTGCGACGGGTTGGTCCGCGACTTGAGGATGTTCTGGAAGGTCGCGATGGTCTCTTCGGACTTCCCCCAGTAGCCCGTGCCCATGTTCTGACCGCTGATCCAGATCTCGCCGATCTGCCCGTCGGGCAGCTCGGTGGCGGTGTCGTTGTCGACGATGACCGCCCACTCGGCGACGCCGATCTTGCCCGCGCCGGCCTGCGGCACCGCCTTGGGTGAATCCTCGGCCACCGGAACGAAGCGGCCGGCGTTGAGCTCGTCGCGGTCGACCGGCGTGATGGTCGGCTCGGCCTCCATCGGAGTGGTCGACACGAACAGCGTCGCCTCGGCCAGACCGTAGGACGGCTTGATCGCCTTGGGCTGGAAACCGAACGGGCCGAACGCCTCGTTGAAGCGCCGCACGGTGGCCGCCGAGATCGGCTCGCTGCCGTTGAGGATGCACTTGACGTTCGACAGGTCCAGCGGCGGTTCGCCGTCCTTGGGCACACCGCGGGCCGCGGCGTGGTCGAACGCGAAGTTCGGGGCCACCGAGATGGTTCCGCCGGTGTCGCCTTCCTTGCGGGCGAGCTCGCGGATCCAGCGGCCCGGGCGGCGCACGAACGCTGCCGGGGTCATGAACGTGACGTAGTGGCCGATCATCGGCGACAGCAGCACGGTGATCAGGCCCATGTCATGGAAGAACGGCAGCCAGGACACGCCGCGGTCGCCCTCTTCGCCCTCCAGCGCCTCGATCACCTGCACCACGTTGGTGGCCAGGTTCAGGTGGGTGATCTGCACACCGGTGGGGATCCGCGTCGAGCCCGACGTGTACTGCAGGTAGGCGATCGTGTGCTCGTCGACGTCGACCGCTTCCCAGGTCGCGCCGACCTCGTTCGGCACCGCGTCGACCGCGATGACGCGGGGACGCTGATTGGCCGGGCGGGTGCGGAAGAACTTGCGCACTCCCTCGGCGGCCTCGGTGGTGGTCAGGATCGCCGACGGCTCGCAGTCGTCGAGCACGGCGTGCAGGCGGCCCACGTGACCCGGTTCGTTCGGGTCGAACAGCGGGACCGCGATGCGGCCCGAGTACAGCGTGCCGAAGAACGCGACGAGATAGTCGAGGTTCTGCGGGCACAGGATCGCGACGCGGTCACCGGGCTGAGTGACCTGCTGGAGGCGGGCGCCGACGGCGCGGTTGCGGGCGCCGAAGTCGGCCCAGCGCAGGTCGCGAGCGACGCCGTCGCGCTCGGTGGAGAAGTCCAGGAACCGGTAGGCGAGTTTGTCTCCACGCACCTTCGCCCATCGTTCGACGTGTTTGACCAGGCTTCCGTTGTCGGGAAACTTGATCAGTCCGTCCTTGATGAACGGGTTATGGAACCCCATCGCACTCTCCTGTCAGCGGCACACGCTTCTCGATGCCGATCGCACATGATTTCGGAGCCGCCATGCAAGCCCCGCCCCCAGGACCCCGCAAATCGTACCGGTCGGCTATCCGCTTACTGCTCTTAGTTTTTTCTTAATGTTAGGTGACTGGTTGTCGCAGTCCAAATCAGGTCTGATAACAGCTCAGCCATGTTTCGGGTGCGGGGCGTTATCGATCAATTGCTGTGCCCAACCCTGCGTCCACTGCGTGGCGGACGCGCCGTCAAGATTCCAGAACTGCGTGGTCGCGTACATCGCGTGGATCGGTTGTCCCGCACCGCCGAGCAAGATGTCGATGGTCTTGGGCAAATTCATGATGTTGAACGCCTCCGGCGGCGCCGAACAGATCAGATCGCCGGGCGCGCAGATCTCGTTGACCCGGTCGTTGAGCATGCCGAAACCGCCGGGCCGCGGGCCCGTCATCGCCAGCCCCATGCCATCGAGCATGGGCACGTCGCGCAGCGTGATCTCGGCGCCCTGACCCGGCGGGTTGGGGCCGACGTCCACCCCGACGCCGGTCTGCCTGCGGCCGTCGGCGATCAACGTCACACCCAGCACCAGGTCCTCGTCGACCGGGCCACGCCCGTTGCCGATGTCGCTGGCGATGTCCCCGGCGATCACCGCGCCCTGCGAGAACCCGACGAGCACATAACTGGTCAGCGGGCAGCGCTCGTTCATGTCCGTCATCGCCTTGACCGCCGCGTTGAAGCCTTCGGCGCGGCTGTCGTTGTAGCTCATCTGGCCGTCCTGCGAGAACGGGTTGTGGAACTGCGCGGTGTACGGAACGGTGAACACCTCGACGCGGTCGTTTCCGAAAGCCCCGCGGACCGGGTTGGTGACGTTGAGCAGCAGCGCGATCGGGAACTGCGTCGGATTGAGCGGGTCGAGCTGCGGTGAGGACTCCCACGTGCCGGGGATCGACATCAGCTGCACGTCGGGACAACTCGCGTCCTGAAACTCCGGGCGGGGCTTCTTGGTCGGGCTGGCACCGGTCGGTGGCACGCCCGTCGGCGGGACACCCGTCGGCCCCTCGGGTTTACGCAGAATCACGACGACGATCACGATCAGCAGTACCACCACGAGCGCCATCGCGGCGGCTGCGACGAGCGCGAGGATGCGGTGGCGTTTCCGCCGGTTTGTTGTGGCCATGTATTGGTTGGGCTCCTGCTAGCAGAGTCGTTCGGATGCGATGCGAATGTAATCGGCGGTGGCGGCGTCGACGTCGACGGTCGGCGCCATACCGGAGATCTGATCCCTCACATCGCCGCGCACCAGCGGGTAGACCGAATCCCACACCTTCTGGTCGTCGTGCTTGGCGGCACGGGCCTGACACACGTACGAGCCGATTCGAAGTGCCAGCAGGTCGCTGGACCGCGTCACCCCGGCGGCGGCCAGGGCGTCGAGATAACCCTGCTGCCGATCGGTCAGCACGAGCGTGTTGGAGTGCCCGGTCGCCGACGGCGGACCCGGGGTCGTCTCACCGGGCGCGCCGGGCGCGGGCGCCGCCTCGGACGTCGGCAGCCCCATCGCCGCCATGACGTCGTGACCGGAACAGCCGGTCAGCAACGCCGTCGCCGAAGCTATCAGCAGCGATCCTGCCGCCGTCGTTCGTACCGAGCGTTGCACCCCTCCAAGGTACCGGCTGCCGACGGGCGGCCCCGGTTCCCGAGATCGGCCCGCCGGCTACGCGATGGTGGCCGCCAACTCGCCGCTCATCGCCGCGAGCTGACCGCTCCAGGAACCCCAATCGTGGCTACCGCTCGTTGGGAAGTCGAAATGGCCGTTCTTGCCGCCGACGGAGCGGTAGTGCTGGTAGAACTCGCGATTGGTGCCCTGCGCGATGTCGCAGTAGCCGATCATCGCGGGCGGGTCGGGGCATCCTCCGACGGGAGCGCTCCACACCCACAGGCGGGTGTTGTTGTCGGCCAGCAACTGCACATGGACGTTCGGCGAATGCCACTTCCACCGGCCGAGCTGTGGCAGGCCCCACATGTTGCGGGTCTCGACGCCGCCGAACTGCGCCAGGCCGGCGGTGATCGCACCGTCCACGCCGGTGCGTTCGGGGGTGAGGAAGCCGGACAGCGACCCGGCGAAGCGGTAGCGATCCGGGTGGAAGGTGGCCATCGCCATCGCGCCGTAGCCGCCCTGCGCCGCACCGACGATGCCGTGGCCCGACGGCGCCAGCCCCTTGTTGGCGGCCAACCAGTTCGGCAGCTCGTCGGCGAGGAAGGTCTCCCACTGGCGGCTGCCGTCGGCCTCCCAGTTGGTGTACATGCTCCACGCACCGCCCGCGGGCGCCGCGACCGAGATGCCCTTGCCGGCGAGGGTGTTCATCGCGTTGCCCGCGGTCACCCAGTTGCTCACGTCGGGCGCGGCGTTGAACGCGTCGAGCAGTACGACCGCGTGCGGGCCGCCGCCCTGGAAGGCGACGGGGATGTCGCGCCCCATCGCGGCGGACGGCACCATCAGCATCTCGACTTGCGCCTCGGCCGACGGCGCGACCGCCGTGCCCGCGGACCACAGACCCGCGGCCAGCGCCACGGTCAAGATCGCCCGGAAGATCCCCTGCATCGGCTCGCCCACCTCACCTCGGTCTGCTGTCCCCGCGCGAGGTAGTCAATCACACACGGGCGGGAGCGTGGTCGGAAAAGCGCGACGGCGGCGACCCCGCAGGATCGCCGCCGCCGACTATGAAGTTATTGCCGTACCAGTCAGTTACCGGCGTCGGTCGTCTCCACCGATGCCTGCGTGGCGATCGGAGTCGACGGCTGCGGCGTCGCGCCGAGCACGCGCTGGATGTCCGGCTTCATCTGCTGGAGCTGCTGACCCCAGTAGGGCCAGTCGTGCGTACCACCGGCGGGGAAGTTGAACACACCGTTCTTACCGCCCGCGGCGAGGTACTCCTCCTGGAACGTCTCGTTCGTGCGCAGCGTGAAGCTCTCCAGGAACTTCGCGTTGAAGTTGTCACCGGCGACCTGACCGTTGATCTCGGCCGGCTTGCCGTTACCGCAGAACACCCAGATGCGGGTGCCGTTGGCGACCAGCTTGTCGATGTTGACCATCGGGTCGTTGCGCTTCCACGCGGGATCGCTCGACGGGCCCCACATGTCCTCGGACTCGTAGCCGCCGGCGTCACCCATCGACAGACCGACCAGCATCGGCCACCAGCCCTCGGAGAGGTTCAGGAAGCCGGACAGCGAAGCGGCGTACTGGAACTGCTGCGGGTAGTAGATGGCCAGCGTGAGCGCGGCCGAGCCGGCCATGGACAGCCCGACTGCGGCGTTGCGGTTCGGGTTCACACCCTTGTTCGCCGCCAGGTACGCGGGCAGTTCCTGCGTCAGGAACGTCTCCCACTTGTAGGTCGAGCAACCGGCCTTGCCGCAGGCGGGCTTGTACCAGTCGCTGTAGAAGCTGGACTGGCCACCCACCGGCATGATCACGGCGAGGCCGGAGTCCAGGTACCACTCGAACGCCGCGGTGTTGATGTCCCAGCCGTTGAAGTCGTCCTGCGCGCGAAGCCCGTCGAGCAGGTAGACGCCCGGCGCGTTCGGACCGCCGTTCTGGAACTGCACCTTGATGTCACGGCCCATCCCTGCGGACGGAACCATGAGGTACTCGACCGGCAGACCCGGACGAGAGAAAGCCCCCGCGGTGGCCGAGCCTCCGATGGCGCTCACCAAGCCCGGCAGCACGGCGGCCGCAAGCGCGGCTCCCGCAAGCCGGCGGACCCAGGCACCCCGGATCTTGCCAACGAACTTCATGCTTCATCTATCCCATCTGTTGTATGCCGCACGCGGAACCGCCTCACAGGCAAGCCGCGTAACCCGTGCAGTCAACCACACGTCGGCGTGATCTTCCCATTCGAGAGGTGTCGACCCTGGTCACGCGCCTCCGCCTTGGAGTGTTGCGACCAGGTCTGGTTTCAGGGTTTGCAGTTGCGCACCCCAGTTCGGCCACGCGTGATTTCCCTGTGCCGGGAATTCGAACGTGGCGTTGTTTCCTCCGGCCGTCTCATAGGCCTTCTGGAAGTCTTTGTTGCTCTTCGGGGCCAACGCGTCCAGGCTGTCGGCGGTCGGATCGGAGTCCACTTCGAGCGGTGTCAATTCGCCTGGCGCACAGTAAATCCACAGGCGGGTGCCATTGGCGGCCAGCCGGCCGACCTGATGGATCGCGTCGTTGCGCTTCCATGCGCCGTCCCACGGCGCGCCCCACATGCTGTCGACGCTGTAGCCGCCGGCGTCGAGCATCGCGACCCGGATCGCCTGCTGCACGGGCGGCGCCGACGGGTTGAGGTATCCCGACAGCGACGCCGCGTAGGCGAACTGATCCGGGTGGTGCGCGGCGAGGATCAGCGCGGAACCGCCGGACATGGACACGCCGACGACCGCGTTACCGGTGGTGGAGACGTGTTTGTTGGCGGCCAGCCAGGCGGGAAGCTCGTCGGTCAAAAAGGTTTCCCATTTATAGGTATAAGCCTGGTTATTGAAACTCGACGGCGAATACCAGTCCGTGTAGAAGCCGGCCTCGCCGCCGACCGGCATCACGGTGGCCACCCCGGAGTCGAAAAACCACTCGAAAGCGGCGGTTTCGATGTCCCACCCGTTGTAGTCGTCGCGTGCCCGCATGCCGTCGAGCAGATAGACGGCCTTCGACTCACCCGATTCGCTTCGGCCGGGCTGGAATTGGACGCGGACGATGCGGCCCATCGCCGGCGAGTAGACGTCGAGGTACTCGACCGGAAGTCCCTCGCGGGAGAAGGCGCTCGCTTTCGGCACCGCGGCGATCACACCCGGCAGGGTCGCGGCCGCAACCGCCGCCGCCAGCACGCGGCGAAGCCAAGTTCGCACAGGGTGGTCCATCCGTTCGTCTCGGGCGCCGCGAAAGAGCGATCCGCGTCTATCTATCGGCCGAGAGTGGGCGCGGCGTTACGGACCCGTCGCGGGCATCCCCGTGTACGGCTCGGTCACGCGTTCCGGCACCGGCAACCCGCAGCGCGCGAGTTCGTAGAGGGGCACGCGGTCGATCCGGTACTGCGTGAACTGGTAGGCGTGCAGGAGATTCGACAGGAAACGCCGCGGACCCATCGGGCCCCGCACCGAGGTCAGCATCGCGTCGGTCGCCGGACACTCCAGCGCCGCCTCCGCTTGTCGGACCCAGTCCTCGTCGATGTAACCCGGGAGGAACGGCGGCTCCTTGAGGAAGGGGCCCTCGGCGATCGCCCAGTCGGGAAACAGGTTCTTGTCGTGGCCGATACGGCCGTCCTCCAGCCGAGCGGTATGTGCCGCAAGTGGATTGGCGAGCCCGATCTGGTCGATGACCCGAACGTCGAGCCCCACGTTCATACCCAACATGCCGAGGTTGGTGAAGAACACCGTATGCGGGCCCTTGTAGTCCTTCGGTGCGTCGGGTGGCGGGGGCAGTGCGGGCACCACATCCCACTGGTCGTAGTTTCCCGACGGCAGCAGCAGCGCACCGTCGGGCGTGTTATCCAACGCCTCGAGCACGGCGCGCATGCGCGGGTAGTCCAGATAGTCGGCAGCGGTGAGCGGATGTGCGTGTCCCGTCGCCTGGGAGTAGAACCGTCGCTCGTCGACGATTCCGGAGTATGTGACGCGGGTGGCGTCGCGGCCCATGCCCGGCGAATTGGCCGCCCACAGCGCCCATCCCGCCACGGCCAGCCACAGCAGGCTCGTGGCGCCGACGAACAAATAGCCTGCGCCACGGGCCATTCGGGTTTCATCCGGCAACACGACGGGGATCACGGCGATCGGCGTCAGCATCAAAAACACCGGAGTCAGAAGCACCCTGCCGTGCATGAAGTCACCGCCTTGGCGGATCCAGTAGATCGCCTGCAGCAGTCCGCTCACGAGGAAGAAGATCACTACCGCCGCGGGACTCTGCAGCAACCGCGCCAACCAGCCGTGGCCGGAGCCCACCACGCCGCGGTTAGGCCGGGGACGCCCGCGGATGACCCACACCACCCCGGCGAGCCCGGCGAGCAGTATCGCCGGCGCCCACAACAGGTAGGGCTGGTTGAAGTTCGCCAGGTAGACGAAGCCCTGGGACCACTTCGCACCGGTCGCGTCCTTCGCCAGCGCGGTACCGGGAACCACCAGCCCGTAGTAGCCCATCCGGAAGATCTGGTACGCCACGGGAAGCAGACCGCCCGCGACGACGATCACCAGTCGCCGGCGCCAGTCGCGCGCCGCGATCAGCATCATCACGAGCGCCAGCCCGCCGATCAACGCCAGTTCGGGGCGGATCAGAACGCTCAGGCCCGCCACGAAAGCCAGTGCCACATCGAAGGTTCCGCTGACCGGACTTGTCGCCGCGGGCGGGGCCTGGGCGGCGAGGGGTTGCCTGCGGATCGTCGGTGCGCCACCGCGCACACCGGGCGCGGCGGGGGCGCGGCGACTTCGCGGCTCCTGCGACCAACACACCATCATCCACCACAGCAGGCCGAGATACGCCAGCACCAAGCCGTTTTCGAGCCCGGACGTGGCGAAGTCGCGCGCAGGCGGGAGCGCGATGTACACCAGCGCCCCTGCGGGCAGCATCAAAGCGCGCCGGCCCCGCAGGCTCGGCGCGTACAACCGGCCGGTGCCCAGCATCATGAAGACCACGCCGAGCAGGCTGAGCACCAGCGCCAGAACCAGCACCACGTACTCCAGCCGCACGGAGCCGCCCACGAGCGCACCGAGATAGACGAGGTAGGTCCACACCGTCGAGGTGTTGGCTTCCACCCGCTCACCGGCGTTGAACACCGGCCCGTTGCCGGCCAGCAGGTTTCGGACCGTCCTCAGGACGATCAAACCGTCGTCGGCGATCCAGCGTCGTTGCCAGGCGCCCCAACCGAACAGCACCGCGACCACCACGACGCTGACCCACAGGCTGATCCGGACGGTGTTGTCGTACCGGAAGGCGGGCCAGCGGGAGAAGCTGCGCCCGATCTCGTCGAACACCCGGCCCGCGGCGGGCGGGCGCACCTTCTCAGCTGAGGAAGACGGCGGCACCGATGGTCCCGATCCACGCCAGCAGCAACAGCTGCAGTACCCGGTCCTTGAGGGCGATCTCCTCGGGCTCCCCCGCCAATCCGCCGTCGACGTCGACCGCGTATCGGAGGATAGCGATGGTGATCGGAATGATGGTGACCGCATACCACGACGCCGTGGCGCCGTCGCGTTCGAAGGCCCACAGGCCGTAGCAGAGCACCATCGCGGTGGCCGACAGCGTCCACACGAAGCGCAGGTACGACGCGGTGTAACTCTCCAGCGACTTGCGGATCTTGGCTCCGGTGCGCTCGGCGAGTTGCAGTTCGGCGTAACGCTTTCCGGCCACCATGAACAGCGAGCCGAACGTCATCACGAGCAGGAACCATTGCGACAGCGGGATGCCCGCGGCGGCGCCGCCGGCGATGGCGCGGATCAGGTACGCCGACGAGACGATGCAGATGTCGAGCACCGCTTGGTGCTTGAGGCCGAAGCAGTACGCCAGTTGCATGGCGATGTACACCGCGATGACCACGGTCAGGTTCACCGAGGCCAGCAGCGAAATGCCAAGCGCGGCAGCGGCCAACACCACAGATGTGGAGTAGGCCAGCCATTCGGGGACGACTCCGGCGGCGATGGGCCGGAACCGCTTCGTCGGGTGCTGGCGGTCGGCCTCGACATCGCGGGCGTCATTGACCAGATAGATCGACGAGGCGGCCAGCGAGAAGGCCACGAACGCGATCAGGATATTGACCGCGACGCCGGCGTAGTCGTATTCGATGTCCCCGCCGAGGGAGGCGATCGGCGCGGCGAGCACGAGCAGGTTCTTCACCCACTGGCGCGGTCGGATCGCCTTGATCAGGCCGGTCGCGGCGTTGCGCGGCGGGCCCTTCTGCTGTGCCGTTTGTTCACCCATTGGCCGTACGCTCTCTGCGCTGCTGTCACTGGAGATGCTCATGAGTTCCCTTCGGCACGGTCGGCCACCGTTTCGACGACCTTCGCGACGACCGCCCCGACCGCGACCCCGGTGAGGACGTCGCTCGGGTAGTGCACGCCGAGCACCATCCGCGACAACGCCATCGGCGGCACGAGCAGTGCCGGTAGCGGCAGGCCGGTGGTCCTGGCCATCAGCACGGACGCCGCCGTTGTCGATGTCGCGTGGGCGGACGGGAAACTCAGGCGGCTCGGGGTTCCGACATTGACCGCGATCGCGGGATGGTGTGGCCGTTCGCGGCGCACTACCCTTTTGATCACCACCGCGGCCGCGTGTGCGATGAACGCGCCGGCTCCCGCCGTCAGCCAGGCACGCCGGCGCGCGGGCGCAAAAAGCGCTCCGACCAACGCGATCGCGAGCCAACCCAGGCTGTGCTCACCGAAATGCGACAACGCCCGCGCGGTCGGAAGGACCCCCGGTCGGTCACCGAGCGCGGACTGCACCGCGACCAACGCGGCCTCCTCGCCGCGTGGGCTCTCATCCATTGGCAGAAGACTCCAGTAGGACCGTCTCCCACTTCTGCTTGCTCGTCATGATCGGCAGCGCCTCGCGGTAGACCTTGCGCATCTTGTTGAACCTGCGGGCCAGGATCGCCTGGCGCTTCAACGATTCCCGCAGAAGGTGGAACATTTTCTCGCGGTCGCGCTGGCGGTACACGACACCGCGGCCATCCGCCGTCGTCACGGTGACGCCGTCCACCCGGCACAGCGAGAACCACCGGGCGTCCTGCGTGGCGACGTTGATCTGCGGACGGCGATGGTGCTCGGGATCGTGCGGCCGCAGTTGGTGAACCACGCCGCGCGACAGCCGCGTCGAGATCGCCAGCGCATTGGTGGGAATCTTGACCTTCCTGCGCCAGCGCTTGTCCGACGGCGTCGGCAACTCGGCTGCGCTCGGCAGCACCACCGCGTCGGGGTACTGCTGGCGCATCTTGCGCACCTCCGGCAGCGCGGACTCGAGGATCGAGAAGATGTGCTCGGGCCCGGCCAGGAAGTCGTCCATCGCCTTGTTCTGGATGGCGACGGTCGAATACTCCAGGCACAGCAAGTGTTTGAGCGTCGCCTTCAGGTGGCTCGCGATCAGCCCGCGGACGTTGCCGTCCCAGTGCAGCGCGGCCACGACCAAGCGGTTGCGCAGGTGGAAGTACGCCTGCCAGTCGATCGCGTCGTCCTTGTCGCTCCACGCCATGTGCCAGATCGCACAACCGGGAAGCGTGACGGTCGGGTAGCCGTGCTCACCGGCACGCAGACCGTAGTCGGCGTCGTCCCACTTGATGAACAGCGGCAGCGGCTGGCCGAGTTCCTCGGCGACCTGACGCGGGATCATGCACATCCACCAGCCGTTGTAATCGACGTCGATGCGGCGGTGCAGCAGCTTGCTGCGCGGCGAATCCTCGTCGGCCAGGCTGTCTCTGGCGAAGTTGTGGTCGTACTCGGTGTTGACCGCATTGGTCCACATGAAGTTCTCGGCGTCGACCATCTCGCCCATGACATGCAGATGGGAGGGCTCCTGCAGGTTGAGCATCTGGCCGCCGACCAGGGTCGGCGTCTTCGCGAACCGGTTCATCGCCAACGCCCGCAGGATCGAGTCGGGCTCGATGCGGATGTCGTCGTCCATGAACAGGATCTGCTCGCAGTCGGTGTTCTTCAGCGCCTCGTACATGACCCGGCTGTAACCGCCCGAGCCACCGAGATTTGGCTGGTTGTGGATCGTCAGCCGATTACCGAGCGCGGCCGCCGCCTCGTCGAAGCCCGAATGGTCCTTGGCCTTGCTGGTGCCCTGATCGGACACGATGACCGCACCGATCACCTTGTCCACCAACGGGTCCGACGTCAGTGCCGCCAGCGCGTTGACACAGTCGGCGGGTCGGTTGAAGGTCGGGATGCCCACGGCGACATTGGCCCGGCCCGGTGCGGGCTCCGGCGCGTACCAGCCGGCGTGGTGCAACGTCGACGCCGAATCGGTCGCGATGTCGAACCAGATCCAGCCGCCGTCCTCGAACGGGCCCAGGTCGATCTCGAACTCGACGTGGGCGGGTTCGCCTTCGCGCTCGCTGACGACCGGAGCGCCTCCGACGGTGATCCGGGCGCCGGTGGCCTTGGACCGGTAGACGTCGACGCGCGCACTGCCGGTCAGCTCGACCCGCAGCACCACCGACTGCAGGATCGACCAGCGTCGCCAGTAGCTGGCCGGGAACGCGTTGAAATAGGTCGCGAACGACACTTGGGATTCGGTGCCGATCTCGAGTTCGGTTCGGCTCGGTGCGTGCGCGCGCTTAGCGTTGGTCTCCGCTTCCTCGATGTAGAGCTTGCGGACGTCATGGGGTTCGCCGGGACGCGGAAGGATCACGCGCGCCAGCAGGCTGACCGCCTTCGATTCCGCGGAGTCGAGTGCGCCGGACGGGATCTCGCTCATGCGCTACTGCTTTCTGGGCCCGGTTCGGTCAGTGGCACGCCGTCGCGCAGGTGCGGAGCGAGCGTGTTGTCGTACATGCTCAGCGCGCTGGCGATGGCCATGTGCATGTCCAAGTACTGGTAGGTCCCCAGCCTGCCACCGAACAACACCTTCGCAGAAGCGGTTTCGGCCTTTGCCCGGGCCCGGTAAGCGGCCAGCAACGCGCGGTCGGCTTCGGTGTTGATCGGGTAGTAGGGCTCGTCGTCGTTGTCGGCGAACCGGGAGAACTCGCGCATGATGACCGTCTTGTCGGTCGGGTACGCGCGTTCGGGGTGGAAGTGCCGGAACTCGTGGATCCGGGTGTAGGGCACGTCGATGTCGTTGTAATTCATCACCGGGGTGCCCTGGAAGTCCCCGGTTTCGAGGACCTCCAACTCGAAGTCGAGGGTCCGCCACCCCAGCCGGCCCTCGGCGTAGTCGAAGTACCGGTCGAGCGGTCCGGTGTAGACCACCGGCGCGTCCGGGTTCGCGGCGCGCAGCTCGTCACGCACGTCGAACCAGTCCGTGTCCAACCGGACCTCGATGCGGTCGTCGGCCGCCATGTTCTCCAACCACTTGGTGTAGCCGTCGACCGGCAACCCCTCGTAGGTGTCGTTGAAGTAGCGGTTGTTGAAGGTGTAGCGGACCGGCAGCCGGGTGATGTTGGACGCAGGCAGTTCCTTGGGGTCGGTCTGCCACTGCTTGGCGGTGTAGCCCTTGAAGAACGCCTCGTAGAGAGGGCGACCGATCAGGCTGATCGCCTTCTCTTCGAAGTTCTGCGCCTTCTCGGTGTCGATCTCGGCCGCCTGCTCGGCGATCAGCGCGCGGGCCTCGTCGGGCGTGAAGTAGCGGCCGAAGAACTGGCAGACGAGGCCGAGGCCCATGGGCAGCGGGTACGCCTGCCCGTCGTACAGGCCGAAGACGCGGTGCTGGTAGCCGGTGAACTCGGTGAACTGCCGCACGTAGTCCCACACCCGCTTGTTGGAGGTGTGGAACAGGTGCGCGCCGTATTTGTGCACCTCGATCCCGGTTTGCGGCTCGGGCTCGGAGTAGGCGTTACCGCCGATGTGCGGGCGTCGCTCGATGACGAGAACCCGCTTGTCCAGTTGTGTTGCCACGCGCTCGGCAATCGTCAGGCCGAAGAATCCGGAGCCGACGACAATAAGGTCAAAACGAGCTGTCATCGGCAGCAAGGGTATCCGACCGTGACCGCACCGCCCGAATCCGACAGCAGCCGAATATTGCGATCGGCTCACGATTACATATCGTCACTTTCGTCTCACTAGTCACATCAGTACCGTCGATCACGTCGGCTTCGACCGCCGGCAGCGCAGGACCTGGGCTGTTCACCAGAATCGCCTAGCCGAACCACGAAGCGACGAACTAGTAGTCGTACCCCATGTATTGAGGAGACTTCCGTGCCGAACCGACGTCGACGCAGGCTGTCGACAGCCACGAGCGCAGTCCTGGCCCTGGCAGTCGCGAGTCCCGCCGCAGTAGTCGCCGTGACCGAGCTGACGGAGGCCACCGAGCCGGCCGCTCAGCACCGCGAGTTCGTCCAGGCGGCCACGATCACGGATCTGCCGAACGAGCTGATGTCCGCTCTGAGCCAGGGCCTGTCGCAGTTCGGGATCAACATGCCCCCGATGCCGACCGGCATCCTGGGGGGAACGGGTTCGAGCTCGCCCACCACGCTGACCTCTCCGGGTCTGACCACACCGGGCCTCACCACGCCCGAGCTGACGTCGCCCGGTCTGACCGCGCCGGGCCTCAGCACCCCCGGGCTGACCTCTCCGAGCCTGAGCGTGCCGAGCGCCACGGTTCCGGGGGCCACCGCGACCGCTCCCTCGCTGACCGATCCGGCGCTGTCGAACCCCGCGTTGACCAACCCGGCACTGTCGACTCCGTCGCTGACCAGCCCGACCGGTGACGCCGGGCTGACCACGCCGGGCCTGTCGACCCCGCCGGCGCTGACCGACCCGGCCCTCGGCGCGTCGCCGATCTCGTCGACGTCCGGCCTTCCCGCCCCCGGTGAGGTGCCGATCGCGGCGCCGATCGGGCTGGACCCGGCCGCCGGGACCTACCCGATCCTCGGCGACCCCTCGCTGGCGACGATGCCCGCAGCGACCGGCACGACCGGCAACGGCGGCATCATCGGCGAGCTGTCCTCCATGGCCGATCAGCTCGGCGCCGGCCAGGCGATCGACCTGCTCAAGGGCATGGTGATGCCTGCGATTATGTCGGCGGCCAAGCCGCCTGCCGCGCCTCCGGTCCCGGCCCCCGTGCCGGCGCCCGCGCCCGGCGCCTGAAACCTGTCACCAAACGGCACCGCAGAAGCCTGAAGGCTCTGCGGTGCCGGTGCAGGTCTGCCGTCGATTAGTCCGGCTTCGGACCGTGTCGCACCACTAGCACCACCCGGCACATACGTAACATCAGTCCGTGCCGACTCGCCGTCCCGCAGCGTCGCTGCTGTTCACCGCGCTTGCGGCGACTGTCGTGGCGCTGCCGATGGCGCTGTTCGGACCGCCCGGCGACCGCGGCGACGAGGCATCGATCGAGGCGCCCCAACTGGCGCAGCGTCCACTGACCGGTCTCGGCGGCGGTGAGACCATCCGCGAGATCCACCAGGACACCCCGTTCTCGATGGTGGCGCTGACGGCGCAGGACTTCACCGGCACGACGGCACGGGTGCGGGCCAAGAAGGCCGACGGCAGCTGGGGGCCGTGGTACGACGCCGAACCCCTCGAGGGCGTCGGACCCGACACTCCGTCGGCCGGGCCGGCCGGAACCGAGCCGGTGTTCGTCGGCCGCACCACCACGGTGCAGATCGCGGTCACCCGGCCAGCCGATGCCCCAAAGACCCCCGAGACCGCGCCAAAACCCGTCGAGGGACTGGGATACGTCCCGGCCAACACGGAGCAACCGTTCGGCCAGAACCTCAACGCCGTGCTCATCAGCCCGCCGCAGGCACCGCCCGTCGACACGCTGCCCCGCCCGTCGGCGGTGAACGCGCCCGGCGTGCCCCCGAACATCATCAACCGGGCGCAGTGGGGCGCCGACGAGTCGATGCGATGCGGAAATCCCCAGTTCGACTTGGGAATTCGAGCGGGTATCGTGCACCACACCGCCGGCAGCAACGAATACGCGCCGGAGGATTCGGCGGGAATCGTCCGCTCGATCTACGAGTACCACACCCGCACCCTGGGCTGGTGCGACATCGCGTACAACGCATTGGTCGACAAGTTCGGGCAGGTCTTCGAGGGTCGCGCGGGCGGCATCACCCGACCCGTCGAGGGCGCGCACACCGGCGGATTCAACCGCGACACATGGGGTGTGGCGATGATGGGCAACTTCGAGGTGGTGCCGCCGACGCCGGTTCAACTGCGCACGACGGCACGCCTGCTGGGCTGGCGCCTCGGCCTCGACCACGTCGACCCGCGCGGCACCGTCGTGCTGGCCTCCGCCGGCGGGTCGTTCTCGAAGTTCCCGACGGGTGCGACACCCCTGCTGCCCGCGATCTTCACCCATCGCGACGTCGGCGCCACGGAGTGCCCCGGTAATGCGGCGTACCTGTTGATGGACCACATCCGCGACATCGCTGCCCGCTTCAACCAGCCGCCGGGACCCGACGACTTGTCCGAATCACTGCGCGGGGGCGCCATTTTCGCGAAGTGGGAGACCATGGGCGCAATGAACAGCCCGCTGGGCAGGCCGACGTCGCTGGAGGCCTCCGGTGAGGGCGGCGCCCGCTACGTCACGTTCGAGCGCGGCGCGATCTACTGGTCGCCGGAGAGCGGCGCCGAACCGGTCACCGGGGAGATCTACAAGGCCTGGGGAGCACTGGGTTTCGAACGCGGAGCGCTCGGCCTGCCCACCAGTGGGGAGATCCGAGAGCCGCTGTGGATCGTGCAGAACTTCCAGCACGGCACGCTCAACTTCGATCGTGAGAAGGGCACGGTGACAAGGGTTTTCGACGGCATCCCGGTCGAACTGCCCAAGCCCGCCATTGACGCCCCGCCCGTCCAACTCGAGCGGTTCACACCGCCGATCAGCCCCTGAGAGCTACATCCACCATCGCTCGAGCACGCGCGCGACACCGTCGTCGTTGTTGGTCGAGGTGACCTCGTCGGCCGCCTCCAGCGCCTCAGGATGGGCGTGGCCCATCGCGACGCCCAGCCCCGCCCATTCGAGCATCGGCACGTCATTGGGCATATCGCCGAACGTGACGACCTCCTCGGCGGAGATGCCCAGCGGCCGGGCCACGTCGGCCACACCGGTGGCCTTGCTGATGCCCGACGGCATCACCTCGACAAGGCCGTTGTTGGTCGAATAGGTGATATCCCCAATGCCCGCAACGTGTTCGGCGAGCGCGGCGGCCATGTCGGCGCTGCGCGCACCGGCCTTGCGGACGAGCAGTTTGATCGCGGGCGCGCTGAGCAGGTCCTCGAGCGACACCTCGGTGTTGTCGGGGTTGAGCCACGCGTGTTCGTAGCCGGGTGAGCTGACGAACTGCGGGGTCGCGGCGTCGTGGGCGCTGCGGCCCACCCGCTCGACGGCCAGGCCCGCGCCAGGGATGACCCGCGTGGCGATGTCGGCGAGCTCACCGAGCAGATCGGCGCTCAGCGTGTGCGCGGAGACGATGCGGTCGGTCGCCGGGTCGTAGAGCACGGCACCGTTGGCGCACACCGCCATCGGGGCGAACCCCAACGCGTCGACGACCGGCTGCACCCACCGCGGCGGACGCCCCGTGGCGAGCACGAACTTCGTCCCCGCCTCCACCGCGGCGGTCACCACGGCCTTCGTGCGCGGCGAGACCTTCTCGTCGTCGTCGAGCAGCGTGCCGTCCACATCGGAGGCGATCAGCAGAGGCAACGTCATCGCTTCGCCTCGCGCAGCGCACGCTTGCGGGCGCGCTCGGCCAGTTCCGCCTCATCGAGCGCCTTCGCCTCGTCCAGCGTCGGCGCCGAGCCGCCCAGGCGGCGCGGCACCCAGTACGCCCCTTGCGGGTGCGGGTAGTCGCGCTGCGCCTCGTGCAGCTGTTCGGTCATCGCCGAACGCAGGTCCTGCAATGTCTGCTCCATCGTCTCGCCGGCCCGTATGGGGTTACCCACCTGCACCGTGATCGGAATCTTGGTGCGGCCGAGGTGGCGGGGATGGTCCTTGGTCCAGACCCGCTGTGAGCCCCAGACGATGAGCGGGACGATCGGCACGTCGGCGTCGCGGGCCATGCGCGCGGCTCCGGTCTTGAAATCCTTGAGCTCGAAGCTGCGGCTGATGGTGGCCTCCGGATACACGCCGACGAGCTCGCCGGCGCGCAGGCGTTCCACCGCGACCGCGTACGCCCCGGCGCCCGCGTGGCGGTCCACCGGGATCGTGCCCGTGTGGCGGATCAGGAAGTTGATGACCTTCACTTCCTGCATCTCCTGTTTGATCATGAAACGCAGGCGACGCTTGCGGTAGTGCACCGCCAGAGCGGCGGGCAGCCAGTCGACGTAGCTCGTGTGGTTGATCGCGATCACCGCGCCGCCGCTGGCGGGGATGTTCTCCAGTCCGCGGTAGGTGATCTTGAGTCCGTCGATCCGGACCGCCGCCTTGACCAGAACCTCGAGCGAGTAGAAGACGGGCTCCATGAGCGCTACCCCGGTGCCCCGCTGGGATCCGGACGTTGGGCGCGCCGCGCGGCCTTCTCGGCCGCCTCCTCGGCGTCCACGCGGTTGGCCTCGGCGAGCGTCGGCGCGCCCCCGCCCAGCCGGTGTGGCACCCAGAACTCGCCGGCGGGATGCGGGCCGTACTCGTCCTGCACCCGCTCCAGCAGGTGCTGCATCCGCGAGTGCAGCAGCGCCGTCAGGTCCGCCGCGGGCAGCGTCGGCTCGATCGGCTCGCCGACCGCGACCGAGATCGGCACCTTAGGTCGCCACATCTTCTTCGGGTGGCCCTTGGTCCAGATCCGCTGCGCACCCCACACGACGTGCGGAACGATCGGCACACCCGCGGCGATCGCCATGCGGGCGGCTCCGGACTTGAACTCCTTGATCTCGAAGCTGCGGCTGATGGTGGCCTCGGGATAGACGCCGACCAGTTCGCCTTCCTTGAGCTTGAGACAGGCCTGGGAGAACGAGTCGGCGCCGCTGTCGCGGTCCACCTCGATGTGCCGCAGGCTGCGCATGATCGGACCGGAGATCTTGTTGTCGAAGACTTCCTTCTTCGCCATGAAGCGGACCTTGCGCCCCAGGCCCTGCCGGTAGGCGGGCAGCCCGGCGAAGGTGAAGTCGAAATAACTCGTGTGGTTGATGGCGACGACCGCGCCGCCTGTGGTGGGCAGGTTCTCCACACCGGTGACGGTGAACTTGAGCCCCTGCACGCGCCAGATCAGCCGCGCTAGCTGAATGACGGTGCCGTATACGGGTTCCACATCAGGCAGCCTAGTCGCGCGGCCGCGCCCGCCGAACCGGTGCCGACAACCCGCGCGGTGGGGCGCAGGCGCGCGGTGGCGGTGTGTCGCGCGTGGCACGAGGAGGGTCGGTCGGCGGGATAGACTCGCCGCGGGCAACCACATTCGCAGAAAGGGTATTTGTGCAGGTCACCAGCATCGGCCACGCGGGATTCCGCATCGACACCGCGGCCGGGAGCATCCTGTGTGATCCCTGGGTCAACCCGGCGTATTTCGCGTCGTGGTTCCCATTCCCCGACAACAGCGGGCTGGACTGGGATGCGCTCGGCGACTGCGACTACCTGTATGTCTCGCATCTGCACCGCGACCACTTCGACCCGAAGCTGCTTCGCAAGCACGTCAACAAGGACGCGACGGTGCTGCTGCCGGACTACCCGGTGCCCGATCTGCGCCGCGAGCTCGAGAAGCTGGGGTTCCACCGGTTCTTCGAGACCACCGACTCGGTGCGCCACACGGTGTCGGGACCCAAGGGCGACCTCGGTGTGATGATCGTCGCGCTGCGCGCCCCTGCGGACGGCCCGATCGGCGACTCGGGCCTCGTCGTCGACGACGGTGAAACGGTCGCCTTCAACATGAACGACGCACGCCCCGTCGACCTCGACGTCGTGCACGCCGACTTCGGCCACGTCGACGTCCACATGCTGCAGTACTCCGGCGCCATCTGGTACCCGATGGTCTACGACATGCCCGCGCGCGCCAAGGAGGCGTTCGGTGTGCAGAAGCGTCAGCGCCAGATGGACCGGTGCCGTCAGTACATCGCCCAGGTGGGCGCCACGTGGGTCATCCCGTCCGCGGGTCCGCCCTGCTTCCTCGACCCCGAGCTGCGCGACCTCAACGACGACCACGGGGATCCGGCCAACATCTTCCCCGACCAGGTGGTGTTCCTGGACCAGATGCGCACGCACGGCCACGACGGCGGGCTGCTGATGATCCCCGGTTCGACCGCGACTTTCACCGGCTCACAATTGGATTCGCTGACGCACCCGCGGCCCGACGACGAGGTTGAATCGATCTTCACCAGCGGCAAGGCCGACTACATCGCCGACTATGCCGAGCGGATGGCGCCGGTGCTGGCCGCGGAGAAGGCGAGCTGGGCCGATGCGGCGGGCGAGTCGCTGCTGGAGCCGTTGCGCACCGCCTTCGAACCGATCATGATCCAGAGCGACCAGATCTGCGACGGCATCGGATACCCGGTCGAGCTGCGGCTCGGCGCCGAGACGGTGGTACTCGACTTTCCGAAACGGGTTGTGCGTGAACCGATTCCCGAGGAGAAGTTCCGCTACGGCTTCGCGATCCCGCCGGAGCTGGTGCGCACCGTGCTCCGTGACAACGAACCGGACTGGGTCAACACCATCTTCCTGTCCACCCGGTTCCGTGCCTGGCGGGTCGGCGGGTACAACGAGTACCTCTACACCTTCTTCAAGTGCCTGACCGACGAGCGGATAGCCTACGCCGACGGCTGGTTCGCCGAGGCGCACGACGACACCGCCTCGATCACGTTGGACGGATGGGAGATTCAGCGGCGCTGCCCACATCTGAAGGCCGACCTGTCGAAGTTCGGCGTGGTGGAGGGCTCGACACTGACCTGCAATCTGCACGGGTGGCAGTGGAACCTGCAGAACGGCCGCTGCCTGACCACCAAGGGGCACGAACTGCGGAGTGAACGGAAGTGAGTGCCCCGCAACAGCTTTACGACGACGGCATGATCCAGGTGGACCGGGAGGCGGTCACGCTGCGCCGCTACCACTTCCCGTCCGGCACATCGAAGATCATCCCGCTGCGCGCGATCCGCGGATACACGGCCTCACCGTTAGACTGGATGCACCGCTACCGCTTCTGGGGCAGTTCGGATCTGCAGCGCTGGCTGCCACTGGATGTGCGACGCCCGCTGAAAGCCACCCTCGTCACCCTCGACGTGGACGGCAACCGCTGGCGCCCGGCGTTCACCCCCGAGCACCCCGACCAGTTCATCGAGGTGCTCGACGAACTGCTCAAGGACTAACGGCCGCTTCGCCGCAGCCGCCGCGCGGTCAGCAGCCCCACTCCCGCCGTCGCCACCCACGGACCGGCCACCAGCACGGGGTCCAACCACATGTGATTGGCATCGGCCCGTTTGCTTTTCCCCCGAGCGGCCAGGCCGTTGTGGGTGAACTCGGTCTTGACGCCGGTCTCGGTGATCGGGTTGTCGGGGCGCAGGCTGACCAGCGACTGGAGATGGTGCTCGACGGCGTCGACGCGGTCGGCCAAAATCAGAAGCAGCCAGTGCGCGGCGCGGCCCTCGCTGTACTTGCGGTAGGAGTAGCGCCGGATCGCGCCCGAGAGTCCGCGCGGCGGCGTCGACGTGCCGAAAACCGGTGTCAGGAACTGATGTTCGATGGAGCGTTCGCGGGGCCACTTCTCGGGCTGGCGCTCGGGGAAGTCCCAGCGGGCGCCGGTGTCCATCGCCTTGAGCTTCGGCACCGAAGGCCGGTCGGCCGGGTCGAGGTCTACGCCCCAACCCGGGATGCGCGCCCGCAGATCGTCGGAGGTCGGTACGGGTGGATGGTCGGCGGTATAGGTCATGATGATCCCCTTCAGGCGGCGTTGGGCACGATGACCGGCTTGATGCAGTCGTCGAGCTTGGCGGAGAAGATGTGGTATCCCTCGGCGATGTGTTCGAGCGGGATACGATGCGTCACAATGTCATTGGGCTTGAGATAGCCGTTCTGGATGTGCGAGAACAACCGGGGCCACTGTCGCTTGACCGGGCACTGGTTCATCCGCAGCGTCAACCCCTTGTTCAGCGCGTCGCCGAACTTGACCGCGGAGAAGATCGGACCGTAGGCGCCCATCACCGAGATCGTGCCGCCCTTGCGGACGCCGTCGATCGCCCAGTTCAGCGCAACCGGCGAACCGCCCTGCAGCTTGAGCTTGGCAGCGGTCACGTGCTGCAGCAGGTTGCCGTCGGCCTCGGCGCCCACCGCGTCGATCGCGACGTCGGCGCCGAGATAGCCGGTGGTCTTCTTCATTTCGACGACGATGTCATCGCATTCGGCGAAGTTGATGGTCTCCGCGTGCGCGAAGGTGCGGGCCTTCTCCAGCCGGTACTCGAGGTGGTCGACGACGATGACCCGGCCCGCCCCCATCAGCCACGCTGACTTCGCGGCATACAGGCCGACCGGTCCGGCCCCTAACACGGCGACGACGTCGCCCTCGACGATGTCGCCGAGTTGCGCGCCGAAGTAGCCGGTGGCCAGCGCGTCGGTGCACATCAGCGCGTCCTCGTCGGTCATCCACTCCGGGATGATTGCCGGGCCCACGTCCGCGAACGGCACCCTGACGAACTCCGCCTGCCCGCCGTCGTAGCCGCCGCAGGTGTGCGAGTAGCCGTAGATCCCGCCGACAGCCGTCGCGTTCGGGTTGACGTTGTGGCAGTTCGAGTACAGTCCGCGGGCGCAGAAGTAACAGGAACCGCAGAAGATGTTGAACGGCACCATGACTCGGTCGCCGACCTTGAGGTTCTGCACCGACGAGCCGACCTGCTCGACGACACCGATGAACTCGTGGCCGAAGGTCATTCCGACCCGGGTGTCCGGCATCATGCCGTGGTAGAGGTGCAGGTCCGAACCGCAGATGGCCGCGAGTGTCACCCGCACGATCGCGTCGTTCGGATGCTCGATCGGCGGAACGTCCTTTTCTTCCACCCGTACCTTGTACGGGCCGCGGTAAACCATCGCCTTCACGGCGTGCCTCCTAGAGTCGGGATGCGATCGCTTTACCCCTGTGGAGGCACGCGAAACACCCGACTCCGGCGCGACGACTACTTGGCGGACGTCAGCAGATCCGTGCCGACGTAGGGGACCAATGCGGCAGGCACCCGCACGCTGCCGTCGGACTGCTGGTGGTTCTCCAGAATCGCCACCAGCCACCGCGTCGTGGCGAAGGTTCCGTTGAGCGTCGCGGCGGTCTGCGGGCGACCGTTCTCGTCGCGGTACCGCACCGCGAGGCGGCGCGCCTGGAACGTCGTGCAGTTCGACGTCGAGGTGAGCTCGCGGTAGGTCTGCTGCGTGGGAACCCAAGCCTCGCAATCGAATTTGCGTGCCGCCGACGATCCGAGGTCGCCCGCGGCGATGTCGATGACGCGGTAGGGCACCTCGATCGCGGCCAGCATCTGACGCTGCCAGCCCAGCAGGCGCTCGTGTTCGGCCTCGGCGTCCTCGGGTTTGCAGTAGATGAAGCCCTCGACCTTGTCGAACTGGTGCACGCGGATGATGCCGCGGGTGTCCTTGCCGTGGCTTCCGGCTTCGCGCCGGAAGCAGGACGACCAGCCCGCGTAGCGCAACGGTCCGTCGGACAGGTCGAGGATCTCGTCGGCGTGGTAGCCGGCGAGCGGGACCTCCGAGGTGCCGACCAGATAGAGGTCGTCGGCCTCGATCCGGTAGACCTCGTCGCTGTGCGCGCCGAGGAAACCGGTGCCCGCCATGACGTCGGGGCGCACCAGCACCGGCGGAATCATCAGCGTGAAGCCGTTCGCGGTGGCCAGCTTCACCGCCAGTTGGAGCAGGCCCAGCTGCAGCAGGGCGCCGGCACCGGTGAGGAAGTAGAAGCGCGCGCCGGAGACCTTGGCGCCGCGTTCGAGGTCGATGAGCCCCAGCGACTCACCGATCTCGACGTGATCCTTCGGGTTGTCGAGGCGTGGCGGCTCGCCGACGGTGTCGAGCACGACGAAGTCGTCCTCGCCGCCCGCGGGCACCCCGTCGATGATGACGTTCGACAACGCCATGTGGGCCGCGGTGAACGCCCGCGCGGCTTCGGCTTGTTCGGCCTCGGCGGCCTTGACCTTCTCGGCGAGCTGCTTGGCCTGCTCGAGCAGTGCGGGCCGCTCGTCCGGCGACGCCTTGCCCACCTTCTTGCTCGCGGCCTTCTGCTCGGCACGCAGGTTGTCGGCCGCCGACACCGCGGCCCGGCGGGCGGCGTCGGACTCGAGCAACGCGTCGACGAGGCCGGGGTCTTCTCCGCGGGCGCGTTGCGAGGCACGGACCGCATCCGGGTTTTCGCGCAGCAGCTTGAGGTCGATCACGGGCGCAACCCTACTGGTCCACCCCCCTGGCCAGCACAACCGCATAACTTTACAACTGCATCACTTGTCACAGCACCTGACACGCCTGTCACAATGGAGCAGATGTTGGACGCACCCGATCGCCCAATCGGCGAGGACGAACACGCCGATCTGCAGCGCGGCGACACCCCGGCGTCGGAGCGGGTGGCGTGGTGGACCAGTCTGCACGCCACGCCGACGCGCCGGGCGCTCGTGTTGACCGCGCTGGGCGGGTTGCTGATCGCCGGGCTCATCACCGCCCTGCCGCAGACCGAGGGCGCCAGCGGGCTGACCGCGAGCACCATCTCTCTCGGCCCGCGCGGCAACGCGACGTTCGAACACGCCAAGGCGGGCGACTGCCTCAACTGGCCCGACCGCACGCCCGACGCCGCCGAGATCGTCGACTGCGGCAAGGAGCACCGGTTCGAGGTCGCCGAGTCGGTCGACATGCGGACCTTCCCCGGCAGCGAGTACGGGCCGGAGGCCGCGCCGCCGTCGAGCACCCGCATCCAGCAGATCAGCCAGGAGCAGTGCTCCACGGCGGTGAAGAACTACCTGGGCCCGCGCTTCGACCCGAACAGCCGCTTCACGGTGAGCATGCTGTGGTCGGGCGACAAGGCCTGGCGCCAGTCCGGTGAACGCCGGATGTTGTGCGGGCTGCAGTTGCCGGGCCCGAACAATCAGCAGCTGGCCTTCGCGGGCAAGGTCGCCGAGGTCGACCAGTCCAAGGTGTGGCCGGCGGGCACCTGCCTCGGCATCGACCCGACGACGAACCAGCCCACCGACATCCCGGTCGACTGTGCGGCGCCGCACGCGATGGAGGTCACCGGCGCGGTGAACCTCGCCGAGAAGTTCCCCGGCGGCCTGCCGCCCGAACCCGAGCAGGACGGCTTCATCAAAGACGCGTGCACCCGCATGACGGACGCATACCTGGCGCCCATCGAGTTGCGCAGCACCACGCTGACGCTGATCTACAGCACGATCTCGCTGCCGAGCTGGTCGGCGGGCAGCCGCCAGGTGTCGTGCAGCATCGGCGCGACGCTGGGCAACGGCGGCTGGTCGACGCTGCTCAACAGCGCCAAGGGCCCCCTGCTGATCAACGGGCAGCCGCCGGTGCCGCCGCCGGACATCCCCGAGGAGCGGCTGAACTTCCCGCCGATCCCGATCACCGACGACGATTCGCCGAGCTCGTCGCAGGTCACCAGCGGGCAGACCTCCAGCGGCAGCAGCAGCAGTAGTAGTAGTGGAAGCAGCTCCAGCGACGACAGCGACGAGCAGTCGACCCACGGCCAGCAGGGCGCGGACGTCCACCAGGGCGGCGCACCCGGAGCGGGTGGGGGCGGCCCACCCAGGAA
>NZ_LZJE01000064.1:0-4053 GCF_001666865.1 Mycobacterium sp. E136 | reverse complement strand
CGGCGGCGTGGAGGTGATGAGCCGGGTACCGCTCGGCTCGGCGCGGGCCACCGGAATGCCGTACGGCCCCAAAGTGCTGGAGCGCTACGGGGACTTCTCCTTCAACCAGGGCATCTCGGCGGAGTTGATCGCCCAGAAGTGGGGCTTTTCGCGCACCCGCCTCGACGAGTATTCGGTGCGTTCACACGAGCTGGCAGCAGCCGCACAGGACAAGGGTGCCTTCGAATCTCAGATCATGCCGGTGTTCACCGACGGTGAGCCCGTCGTCGCCGACGAGGGCGTCCGACGGGGGAGCACGGTCGAGAAACTCGCGGGGCTCAAGCCGGCATTCAAGGACGACGGTGTGATTCACGCGGGGAACTCGTCGCAGATCTCCGACGGGGCCGCCGCGCTGCTGGTGATGGCCGCCGACAACGCCGTTGCGCTGGGCCTGAGCCCGATCGCCCGCTACCGCGCCGGCGCGGTCACCGGCGCCGATCCGGTGCTGATGCTGACGGGACCGATCCCGGCGACGGAGAAGGTCTTGCACAAGGCCGGAGTGAGCCTCGACGAGGTCGGCGTGTTCGAGGTGAACGAGGCGTTCGCCCCGGTTCCACTGGCATGGCTCGCCGAGACCGGCGCCGACGAAAGCAAGCTCAACCCGCTCGGCGGCGCGATCGCACTGGGACACCCGCTCGGCGCCTCGGGTGCCGTCCTGATGACCCGGATGCTCAACCACATGCGCGACAACGGGATTCGGTTCGGGCTGCAAACCATGTGTGAGGGTGGCGGAACCGCGAACGCCACCCTGGTAGAACTCATCGCTTAAGGATCGCGGCAGAACCCGTCGCCAATGCTCTTGCCCTGATCACGGAGGACCCGCGTGCAACGAGACCTGTTCACCGAAGACCACGAGGCGTTTCGCGAACTCGCCCGTGACTTCGTCGAAAAGGAAGTGGTCCCGCACTATCCCGAGTGGGAGAAGGCCGGCCGCATGCCTCGGCAGGTGTTCAAGCAGATGGGCTCGCTGGGCATGCTGGGCATGGCGATCCCCGAAGAGTACGGCGGAGGCGGCATCCCGGACTACCGCTACAACGTGGTCCTTCAGGAGGAAGCCGCCCGCGCACTGGTCACGCTGTCGACCGTGCGCACCCAACTCGAGGTGATCCTGCCGTACTTTCTGCACTACGCGAACGAGGAGCAGCGTAAGCGGTGGTTCCCGGGGCTGGCTGCCGGCGAGTTGCTGACCGCCGTCGCGATGACGGAACCGGGCACCGGATCCGACCTCGCCGGTGTACGCACCACCGCGGTCCGTGACGGCGACGACTGGATACTCAACGGCGCCAAGACCTTCATCACCGGCGGCATGCAGGCCGACCTGGTGATCGCCGTGGCGCGGACCTCGACCGATCCCGACAACCGTCGCAAGGGGTTGTCCCTGTTCGTCGTCGAGGACGGCATGCCCGGGTTCACCCGCGGTCGCGAGCTGGAGAAGATGGGCTGCAAGGTCCAGGACACCGCCGAACTCTCGTTCGTCGACGTCCGCGTACCCGCGACCAATATGCTGGGCGAAGAAGGCGAGGCGTTCAGCTACCTGGGCCACAATCTGCCTCAGGAGCGGCTCACCGTCGCCGTCGGATCGGTCGCGCAGGCACGCTCGGCGATCGCCGCCGCGATCGATTACACCAAGAGCCGCAAGGCGTTCGGCACACCGGTGGCGTCGTTCCAGAACACGAAGTTCGAGTTGGCGGCCTGCTCGGCGGAGGTGGAGGCCGCACAGGCGATGCTGGATCGCGCAGTGGCCCTGCATGTCGACGGCGAGTTGTCCGGCGCGGATGCGGCCCGCGTGAAACTGTTCTGCACCGAGATGCAGCAGCGGGTGGTGGACCGCTGCCTGCAGTTGTTCGGCGGCTACGGCTACATGATGGAGTATCCGATCGCTCGGCTGTACACCGACGCCCGGGTGGCCCGCATCTACGCGGGCACCAGCGAGGTGATGAAGGTGATCATCGCCAAGTCGCTGGGCCTGTAAACCACTAGGGCAGCTGCGGTTTGATCTCCTCGATCACCCATCGCGCGTAGTCGAGATACTCGTCGACCCCTGACACCGGCGGCAGGGGCACAGCGCTCACGGTGACGCCCTGCTGCGCGAGCCAACCGAGCCGGTCGATGATCTCGGCCGCACTCATGCCCGGTCGGCCCTCGGGGTCGTCTTGCACGGTATGGCCCTCGCCGACCCGATTCGTGCCCAGCCCGTGCACCACGTCGAATGGCCGACCGTCGTAGCCAGGTTGGGACTTGATGAAGTCGAGGCGCTCGGCGATCTTTTCGGGCGGCGTGAGGAATGACCACCATCCCGAGGCGTACTTCGCCGCTCGGCGCAGTGCCGCGTCCGCATCGCCGCCGATCCAGATCGGCAGATGCGGCTTCTGGATCGGCTTGGGCTCGAAGGCGATGTCATCGAAGGACACATACTTGCCGTCGAAGCTGGGCGATTCACTGGTCCACAGTTCGACGATCGCAGCCAGATACTCGTCGGCGATGCGGCCACGTTCATGGAAGGGCACACCCAGGAGTTCGAATTCGCGTTCCAGCCAGCCCACGCCGAACGTCACCATCATGCGGCCGCTGCTCATCCAGTCGGCGGTGGCCAGCGACTTCGCCAACACGATCGGATGCTGTAACGGCAGCACCGTGATGCACGAATTGAGCTTGATGCGCTGCGTGGCGCCCGCGAGATACGCCTGCGCGACCGTGGACTGCAGATAGTGCGGACCGGACAGTTCGACGTGGTCGTTCGGGATCGCGAAATGCTCGGGCACAGCGATCATGTCGTAACCCCAGTCGTCGGCACACTTGGCCATCCGTGTCTGGTCGGCGCCGGTGACCGACACCTCCCACGGCTGCATCATCGCCTTGACCCGCAACATGTGCGGCAGATTGAAAACAAGCTTCACGAGGACTACTTCAGCATGCTGCCCGCGTCGACGGTGACAGGAAGTCCGGTGATGTAGCGGGATTCGTCGGAGGCGAGGAACAGCACGGCGTTGCTCACATCCTCGGGCTCAACCCAGCCGACCGGCAGCACATGCATGAACTGCGCGGCGACGGCGAGGTCATCGGGTCCGGGGTTCTCGAGGTCGGGGCGGAACAGCTTCATCGTCCCCTCATTCATGAACAGCGGTGTGTTCACGTTCGTGGGACAGACGGCGTTGACTCGGATCGAGTGCTGACCCAATTCGACGGCGAACGTGCGCATCAAGCCGATCACGCCGTGTTTGGCGGCGATGTAGTGGCCGGTGTGAGGGTACGGCTTGAGGCCGCCGACCGAGCTGGTGAGGATGATCGAGCCGCCTCTCCCTCCGGAGAGCAGGTGGGGGACAGCGGCTTTGACGGACTTCCAGACGCCGGAGAGGTTGACGTCGATCATGTCGCGCCAGTCGTCTTCGCTCGTCTTGTCCAGCGTCGCCCCACCGTTGCCGATGCCGGCGTTGGCAACGACAATGTCGAGGCGACCCAACTGTTCGACGCCGCCGTCCACGACCGCCTTGAGCGCGTCGTAGTCGCGCACGTCGACCTCGGCGGTGACGATGCGTCGGTTCAGGTTCTTGACGAGGTCCGCCGTTTCGGCGAGGTCATCGGGTGTCGCCCACGGGATGTCGTCGTTGCTGGAAATCTGCTTGCACACGTCCACGGCGATGATGTCGGCGCCCTCCTGGGCGAGGCGCACCGCGTGGCTGCGGCCTTGACCTCGTGCCGCACCGGTCACGAACGCGACTTTGCCCTCGACTCGTCCACCCATGTGTCCACCTTCTGGCCGCTCGAATTGTTTGGTCGATCGATCAGGAGCGTGGCATCGATCGAGCCGGGTGTCAACAGTCCAGCGCCGCTGCGTCGGCGGAAAGCGTCGCCCACGGGCATTGCGTTGCGTTGGGTTCCCTCGACCTGGGCCGCTCAGGACTTTCGCGAGCCGTTCAGCGACCGCATCCAGCGCTGCATGAACGCGCGCATCTCGTCGTGTCCGAGCGTGACGCCGACGGCGTCCTCGTTGCACAAGCTGCGCGCGATCTGCGC
>NZ_LZJE01000063.1:0-4941 GCF_001666865.1 Mycobacterium sp. E136 | reverse complement strand
GTCGTGTGCAAACACGCACGCTCGCGCAAACCAGCGAGGTCAGGGCGTGATGACCGTGCGGGCGACGGGTTCGGCGGCCGACTGGCGGCTGTAGACCGCCCGCTGCAGACCCCACAGCAGCGCGTTGCGGGTCTCCTCGGGATGGATCAGGTCGTCGAAGCCGAGGTGGCCCGCCGACCGGAACGACGCCTCGACCTCCATCTGGCGAAGCCGCGCCTCCACATCCTCCGCGGCGTGTGAGGCCTTGCTCAGCGCGGCCGCGCTCATCGCGCCCATCGTCGCGCCCGGATAGGCGAACGTCGCGCTCTGGTTGTCAAACCCCAACAGCGACATCACCATCGAGCCGAAGCCGTACGCCTTGCGCAGCGTGACGTGCAGTTTGATCGTCGTCGCGGCGGTCTGCGCGGCGAACATCCGCGCACCGCTGCGCAGCACGCCCGCCTTCTCCGACCGGCTGCCGGGCAGCATCCCCGGGTTGTCGGCGAGGAACACGATCGGCAGGTGGAAGGAGTCGGCGACCGCGATGAAGTGAGCAGCCTTGTCCGCGGCGTCGGCGTCGATCGATCCGGCGATCACCTGCGGCTGGTTGGCCACCACCGCGACCGGGTGACCCCCGAGATGGGCCAGCGCGCAGATGATCGCGGGCCCGAATTTCGGCTGCACCTCGAACCAGTCCCGGCGGTCGAAGACGACGTCGAGCACGCGCCGCATGTCGTAGACGCGCCGGTTGCCCCGGGGCACCAATTCGAGCAGTTCCGGGGTGGTCCGCGGTGCGGCCGTCTCGTCGGCGGCCAGCGGCTCCGGATACGACCACGCGCTCGAGGGGAAGTAGGACAGGTAGCGGCGGATGTCGTCGAGCACGGCCTCGTCGTCCTCGGCGAGGTTGTGGATCACACCGCTGGCGAGCGCCACCGATGGCCCGCCGAGGTCTTCCTTCGAGATGTCCTCGCCCGTCGACTCTTTCACCACCGGCGGTCCCGCGGTGAAGATGGCGCCCTGGCGGCTCATGATCGTCCAGTCGCACACCGGAGCCACGAGCGCACCGTGCCCCGCGGACGGGCCGAGCAGACCCGCGACCATCGGCACCTTCCCCGAGCACTGCGCCTGTGCGAGCAGATCGGTCGGGGTGCGGCCGTAGTGCTCGCCGCTGGGCCGAAAACCCGCGCCCTCGAGCAGCATCACCAGCGGCACCTTGTCGCGCAACGCCAACTCCGCCAACCGATAACGCTTGGCGTTGCCGCCGGGGCCGATGCTGCCGGCGAGGGTGGTGAAATCCTCTGCGCCGATCATCACCGGCCGGCCGTCCAGGTATCCGGAGCCCGCCACGATGCCGTCGGCGGCGATGTCACCGCCGACCAGCGTGCCGAATTCGCGGAAGGTGCCCTTGTCGAGGAGGTACTCGATGCGCGCTCGGGCGTCGAGCTTGCCCTTGCCGTGGTGTTTGGCGAGCCGGTCGGCGCCGCCCATGTCGTATGCGGTCTGGCGCCGGCGCGTCAGCTCGTCGAGCGTCGCGTGCCAATCCTCGGCCTTGGTCATCTCAACTCCTGTCCATGGATAGGCGATCGTCGCACCGGCACGGCCTCGTTGACCATACTGAATTGCTTACTGTAGCGTCTACGACCATGGTTAGCGGCGCCGGCCTGAAGGTGGACGGGGCGGTTTCGAGTCAGCTCGCCAACGTGGTGGGAACGGCGAGCACGCTGCAGCGGCGCGGGTATGACGGGTGCTGGACGGCCGAGGTGGCCCACGATCCGTTTCTGCCGCTGACGCTGGCAGCTGAGCACACCGAAACCCTCGACCTCGGCACAAGCATCGCGGTGGCCTTCGCGCGAAACCCCATGAACGTGGCGAACATCGGCTGGGATCTGCAGGAGTACTCGCGCGGCCGGCTCATCGTGGGGCTGGGGTCACAGGTCCGGCCGCATATCGAGAAGCGGTTCAGCATGCCGTGGAGCCAACCCGTGCGCCGCATGGGCGAATTCGTGCACGCGATGCGCGAGATCTGGACATGCTGGCGCGACGGCACACGCTTGCGGTTCGAAGGCGACTTCTACACGCACAAGTTGATGACGCCGATGTTCACCCCCGAACCCCACGACTACGGGTTCCCGAAGGTGTTCCTCGCCGCGGTCGGCGAAGCGATGACCGAGATGGCAGGCGAGGTCGCCGACGGTGTGCTGGCCCACGCCTTCACCACCAAGCGCTACTTCGAGGAAATCACCATTCCGGCGCTGGAGCGCGGGATGGCCCGATCGGGCCGCCAGCGCAGCGACTTTCAGGTGTCGTGTCCGATCTTCGTGGTGACCGGCGCCGACGACGGTGAGGTGGCCGAGGCGTCCGTCGCCACCCGCAAACAGATCGCCTTCTATGGCTCGACCCCCGCCTACCGCAAAGTTCTGGCGCTGCACGGCTGGGGTGACCTGCACGACGAACTGCACCGGCTCAGCCTGGCCGGTGAGTGGGATGCGATGGGGACGCTGATCGACGACGAGATTCTCGAGGCGTTCGCGGTCGTCGCGCCGATCGACAAGCTGGCCGCCAGGATTCGGGACCGATGTGACGGCGTGATCGACCGGGTGATGATCGGCTTCCCGCGCTCGGTCGAAGAAGCGACGGTCATCGCCGTGCTGCAGGACCTGCGCGGCACATGAGATTCCACAAAGGAGTTGCCTGTGAGCACACCGATAATGGACGAGGCGGCCAAGGTCTTCGCCACGCCGCTGGCCTACACCGATGAGGCGAAACTGCATGCGTCGCTGACACATCTGCGCGCCAACGCACCCGTCTCGTGGGTGGAGGTGCCGAACTACAATCCGTTCTGGGCCATCACCAAGCACGCCGACATCATGGAGATCGAGCGTGCCAACGATGTGTTCACCAACTCACCGCGGCCGGTGCTGACGACCGCCCAGGGCGACGAGCAACAGGCCGCGATCGGCGTCAAAACGCTGATACACATGGACGATCCGCAACACCGCGACTTCCGCGCAATCGGCGCAAACTGGTTCCGCCCGAAGGCTATGCGAGATTTGAAGGTGCGCATCGACGAGCTGGCCAAGCGGTTCGTCGACGGGATGGTCGAGCGGGCGCCTGAGTGCGACTTCGTGCAGGAGGTCGCGGTGAACTACCCGCTATACGTGATCATGTCGATGCTCGGGATTCCCGAATCCGATTTCCCGCGGATGTTGAAGTACACGCAGGAACTGTTCGGCACTGATGACACCGAACTGCAGCGCAGCGACTCACTCGAGGAGTCGATGGCGGTGCTGCTCGAGATGTTCGGCTATTTCAACGAATTGACCGCGGCGCGTCGCGCCAACCCGACCGAGGACCTCGCGTCGGCGATCGCCAACGCCACGATCAACGGCGAACCGCTGTCGGATATCGACACCGTCTCCTACTACCTCATCATCGCCACGGCCGGACACGACACGACCAGTGCGGTGATCTCCGGCGGTCTGCACGCGCTCATCGAGCATCCCGACCAGCGCGAGAAGCTGAGCGGCGATCTCGGCTTGATGCCCCTGGCGACCGAGGAGATGATCCGGTGGGTCACGCCAGTGAAGGCGTTCATGCGCACGGCCACCGAGGACACCACCGTCCGCGGGGTACCGATCTCGGCAGGTGAATCCGTTCTGCTGTCGTATGTTTCGGGAAATCGCGACGAAGACGTGTTCGACGACCCGTTCCGCTTCGACATCGGCCGCGACCCGAACAAGCACGTCGCCTTCGGCTACGGCGTGCATTTCTGCCTGGGGGCGGCGTTGGCACGCATGGAGGTCAACAGTTTCTTTACCGAACTGCTGCCCCGCCTCAAGGCCGTCGACCTGGCGGGCCGTCCCGAGTATGTGGCGACCACCTTCGTCGGCGGGCCCAAGCACCTGCCGATCCGCTATACGCTGACCGACTAATCCAGGGCTCGCGCCGCGAAGATTGCGCCCAGGGTCGTCGCCGCGGCGAAATCACAACCCTGGGTGCAGAAACGAGCCTTCAGCAGCAGCGCGCGCCCGGATTCGCCTCGGTCGCGGCATGCCGCATCCGCCAGTAGTCCCGTTCGGAGAGGACCGGTTCACCCGGATGGGTGCGCATACGGTGCTCGACGTAGCGTCGGTAATGAGTGTCGCCCATCAGGTCGCCGACGAATGTGCGCCAGCTCGAACCGATTTCGCGTGCGATTTCGCGAGCTCGTCCCATTGCTTCTGCACCTCCTTCTCCGGCTTGGTCATGATCAGGCCCGACGGTCCGAAGATCCGCGAGGGGACCGGTTCATCCTCGGTCGTCGGCGAGGCGTTGCCGCGCAGCGTCCGGATCACCATGATCACCCCGGCGACGAACACGATCAGCACCAGCAGCGCGAAGATGATCGACAGCGTGCCCTGAATGAACGTGTTGCGGATGACCGCATCGAGTTCACCGGCGTTCTTGGCGGCCCCGAACGTCGTCTCGCCGGCGTCCTTGGCGCTGCGGTACTGGAAGTGCTGCGTCCAGTAGCCGACCTTCGGATCGCCGGAGAAGATCTTCTGCCACGACGCCGTCATCGTCACCGTCAGATCCCACAACAGCGGAACCGCCGGTATCCACGCCCATTTCAGCAGGCCCTTCTTCACCACCACCACGGTCACAACAGTCAGGGCGATGGCGGCCAACAACTGATTGGCGATGCCGAACAGCGGGAACAGCGTGTTGATGCCGCCGAGCGGATCGGTGACGCCCATCAGCAGGATGCTGCCCCATGCCGCCACCACGACCAGGCTGCAGATCCACGCTCCCACACGCCAACTCGGATCCTTCAGCTTGCGCAGCGGGCCACCGAGGTTGCTCAGCCCGTCCGAGAGCATGAACCGCGCGACCCGGGTGCCCGCGTCTACGGTGGTGAGGATGAACAGCGCCTCGAACATGATCGCGAAGTGATACCAGAACGCCTTGAGCGCATCACCGCCG
>NZ_LZJE01000062.1:0-61515 GCF_001666865.1 Mycobacterium sp. E136 | reverse complement strand
CGACCGCCGACACCGCCCGCAGTCGATGGGCCGACTCCACCTGGTCGATGAACAACATCTCGCCGCCACGCCCCACCCGTACCGCTGGGTCCCCCACCGACTCCTCCACCGGCCGCACCCGTCGCTCCCGCCGCCAACGTCGGCCCCGGCGCAGCCGCGAGCACCGCCGGCCCCGGTGCGAGCACTGTCGGCGCTCCTGCGCCCGTTCCGGTTTCAGCCGCACGCGCCCAACGCGAAGCCATCGCCGCCGCTACCCGGCGCCCCTCCGGCACTGATCCCACCCAACTCGCTCAACGTGTCGCCGCAGCACTCAACGTCGACAACACCGACATGGGCTTCTTCTGGGTCACCGGCCTCGCGAAGGACGGCACCATCGTCGTCGCCAACAACTACGGTCTCGGATATATACCCGATGATGTCAAGCTGCCCGACCGCGTCAAGATGGCCACCGCCGACGAAGCCATCCCCGCACACGTCCGCGGCTCCTGGGCGACGTATCCCATTCTTGCGCTTCATGGTTGGGCTCAACACCACAACACCGACTTGCGCGCGGTCATCGCCACCGAGGACCAGTTCAACGGCTTCGACCCCGGTGCCCCCCGAATCGTCCTGCGTCCCGACGACATTCCGGACAACGGCCGCATGGAGGGCCGCCACCGCCTTCAGGTGATATCCCCCGACGCGGCAAGCAAATTGGCCGCCATCACACCAACCGGGCTCAGCGAGGTCCTGCCACCTGCGCCCACCGACGCCACGCCGCCTGAGGATCGCCGCGCTCTGCTGTGGTTCGAGGTCTTCCGTCCACTGCTCAGCAACGCACCCGACCGCGGTCGCGTCCAACTGCTGTGCTTCGTCGACTACGCCGACCACGCCCAGGAACTTGCCCTACACCGGGCGCACACCGCGACGGAAGCCGCCGACCAACGCGCCGCGATCGCCGACTGGATCTACTGGCAGCACCTGAGCGTCCTCATGCAAGACGCCATTTCCACCGGCGCCACCGTCTGACCCCACGTTTGGTAACCGCCCGAATGGGCACGCCTCCCTCAGACCATTGAGGAGGCGCCCATGCGAGCAGTCACGTGGCAGGGTCGTCGGAAGGTTTCCGTCGACAACGTGCCCGATCCGGCGATCAAGGAACCCACCGACGCGATCATCCGGGTCACCAGCACCAACATCTGCGGCTCGGACCTCCACCTCTACGAGGTGCTCGGCGCATTCATGAACGCCGGCGACATCCTCGGACACGAAGCGATGGGCGTCGTCGAAGAGGTCGGGCGCGAGGTCGACGGCCTGCAACCCGGCGACCGCGTCGTCATCCCGTTCAACATCTCCTGCGGCCACTGCTTCATGTGCGACCACGGCCTGCAGAGCCAGTGCGAGACGACCCAGAACCGCGACCAGGGCACCGGCGCCGCGCTGTTCGGCTACTCCAAGCTCTACGGCGAGGTCGCCGGCGGTCAGGCCGAGTACCTGCGCGTCCCCCAAGCCCAGTACACCCACATCAAGGTCCCCGACGACGGACCCGACGACCGTTACGTCTACCTCTCTGACGTCCTGCCCACCGCATGGCAGGCCGTCGAATATGCGGCGGTGCCCGACGGCGGCACCCTGGTCGTCCTCGGCTTGGGACCGATCGGCTCGATGGCGTGCCGGATCGCCGCACACCGCAAGGGCTGCAAGGTCATCGGCGTCGATCTCGTCGACGAGCGGCTCTCCCGCGCACGCGCCTACTGCGACGAGCTCATCGATCTCCGTACCGATGACGCCGACGAAATCGTCAAGAGTCACACCGACGGTCGCGGCGCCGATTCCGTCATCGACGCCGTCGGCATGGAGGCGCACGGCTCGCCCGTCGCCGAGACCCTGCAGACCGCCAGCGGCTTCCTCCCGTCCCCGGTCGGCCGCGTCGTGATGAAGAACGCCGGCGTCGACCGGCTCGCCGCCCTCAATTCCGCGATCGCGCTCGTCCGTCGCGGCGGCACCATCTCGCTGTCCGGCGTCTACGGCGGCGCCGCCGACCCGATCAACATGATGACGTTGTTCGACAAGCAGATTCAGATGCGAATGGGTCAGGCCAACGTCAAGAAATGGGTGCCGGACATCCTGCCGCTGCTGACCCCCGAAGATCCGCTGGGCGTCGAACAATTCGCCACCCACCGACTGCCGCTCGACGACGCGCCCGGCGCGTACGAAACCTTCCAGAAGAAGGAAGACGGCATGGTCAAGGTCATCCTCAAGCCCTGATGCCGATGGATCAGTCCGAAGCTCCGCTGCTCGACGCGCTCGCCGACTACCGACGGCAGAACCGTTACGGCTTCACCCCGCCGGGTCACCGGCAGGGCCGCGGCACGGACCAGCGCGTGCTCGACGTGATCGGCCCGCAGGCCTTCGCCGACGACCTCCTCGCCAACGGCGGGCTCGACGATCGCCGCAGCAGCAACGGATACCTCTCGCGCGCCGAGGATCTCATGGCCGAAGCCGTGGGCGCCGGCGCTGCCTGGTTCTCCACCTGCGGTAGCTCGCTGTCGGTGAAGGCAGCGATGATGGCGGTCGCAGGCGGTGGCTCCAGCGGCATCACCGACGGCGGGGGCCTGCTCGTCCCCCGCGACAGCCACAAGTCCATCGTCGCCGGACTCATCTTCTCCGGCGTTCAACCGCGCTGGGTCACCCCGCGGTGGGACGCCGAGCGGCACTTCAGCCATCCTCCGTCCCCCGACGATTTCCGTCGCGCCTGGGACGAACACCCCGACGCCGCAGGCGCACTCGTCGTCTGCCCGAGCCCGTACGGCACCTGCACCGACCTGCGCGCGGTCGCCGACGTCTGCCACGAACGCGGCAAGCCGCTGATCGTCGACGAGGCCTGGGGCGCACACCTTCCGTTCCACGAAGATCTACCGACGTGGGCGATGGACGCCGGCGCCGACGTCTGCGTCGTCAGCGTGCACAAGATGGGCGCCGGGTTCGAGCAGGGCTCCGTCTTCCACCTACAGGGCGATCTCATCGACCAGGACCGGCTCTCGGCGTGCGCCGATCTGTTGATGACCACCAGCCCGAACGTGCTGATGTATGCCGCCATGGATGGCTGGCGTCGGCAGATGGTCGAGCACGGTCACGAGTTGCTCGGCAACGCGCTCGAACTCGCACGCCGGCTCCGCCACGAGATCGACCTCATCCCCGACGTCGCCGTGATGGAGGACGATCTGCTCGGCGCCGAGGCGTCTCACGACCTCGACCGGATGCAGATTCTGATCGACGTCTCGGGCACCGGCACCACGGGCTACCAGACACACGACTGGCTGCGCACCCACAAACACATCGACGTCGGGATGAGCGATCACCGCCGCATCCTGGTTACCTTGTCCTTCGCCGACGACAAGGCCACCGGCGAGCGACTGCTCGACGCGCTGACGGCGTGGCGCAGGGCAGCCGAGGATTTCGACCCGCCGACTCCGATGCGCCTTCCATCCCCGGAGGAGATCCAGCTCGAATCGGTGCAGTTGCCCCGCGATGCCTTCTTCGGGCGGGTCGAAGACGTGCCCGTGGACAACGCGAGCGGACGGATCTGCGCCGAGCAGATCACTCCCTACCCGCCCGGAATCCCCGCCGTCGTCCCCGGTGAGCGGCTCAACGACGCGGTCATCGACTATCTGCGGACCGGTCTGCAGGCAGGGATGAACATCCCTGACGCAGCCGATACAACGCTCGAGACAATTCGCGTTGTCGCTACCTGATACCCCTGGTTTCGGTATCGCGGGTTCTGGCAACATTACCGACCAGTAAGGAGTTTCCTCCGAGATTCGGCAGGTGGGGCATATGACGAGTACGTGGAGAGCTTCAGAGATTTCGGTGCTGGCCCAGAGTGAGGGCGGCGGCGCCGCACTCAACGAGATCATCGGTCTGACCGCCGTCGCCGCGGTCGTCGCCGCGTTGATGCTGTGGGTCGGCTGGATGCACCGAACGCACAAGATCGACTGGCTGGCCCGCCTGGGCGACTGGTCCGGACGCCGCTTCAAGCGACCGTCATGGGTCGCCATGCCGATCGCGATCTTCGTCGCGTCGATCATCTGCGCGCTGTTCGGGTTCATTTGGGACGTCAGCCTGCACATCGGCAATGGACGCGACGACGGCGCGCTGGCCAACCCCGCGCACTACTTCATCCTCATCGGCCTGTTCGGCATCTTCGTCGCCGGCTGCACCGCGGTCGTGCTGCCGCGCGGCGAGGAGGAAAAGCCCGGCCCCGCCGCGGTGCGCATCACCGACCACTGGTACGCCCCGGTCGGTGGCTTGGTGATGGCCGGCTGCGGGCTCTACGCCCTGATGGGCTTCCCGCTCGACGACGTCTGGCACCGCATCTTCGGACAGGACGTCACACTGTGGGGGCCGACCCACCTGATGATGATCGGCGGCGCGGGCTTCTCCACGCTTGCGGCGGCCTACCTCGAACTCGAAGGCAAGCGGGTGCGGGGGCCGGATTCACCGCCCGACGGCATCGGCCTGAAGTTCATCCAGTACCTGGCGTTCGCCGGTGTCCTCATCGGCATGTCCGTCTACCAGATCGAATTCGACTTCGGCGTCCCGCAGTTCCGGCAGGTCTTCCAGCCGATGCTGATCGCCGCCGCCGCGGCGCTCGCGCTGGTCGCCGCGCGTATCTACCTCGGTCGCGGCGCCGCGCTCATCTCCGCGGTCATCGCCGTCGGCCTGCGCGGAATCGTCGCCTTCCTGGTCGCCCCGGTGCTCGACGCCCCGGTCAACTGGTTCCCGCTCTACCTCGGCGCTGCCGTCGTTGTCGAACTGGTTGCTCTGACGCCGCTGTACAAGCGTCCGGTGGTCTTCGGAGCGGTTGCCGGCCTCGCCGTGGGCACCGTCGGCCTGTGGCTGGAGTCGCTGTGGATCAACAGCGTCTATCACTTGCCGTGGCACACCAGCATCTGGCCCGAGGCGCTGGCGATGGCGGTGCCCGTCGCGATCCTCACCGGCGCGTGCGGTGCGATGATCGGGATGGTGCTCACCGAGCAGCGGCTCCCGCGCCGGGCCGTGGGCATCGGCCTCGTCGCCTTGACGGTGCTCGCCATCGGCGGTGCGGCCGCCAACGGCCTGCGGTACGAGGTGCCCGAAAACGCCAACGCGACAATCGTTTTGACCGACGTGCCCAGCGACGACGGGGCACGGTACGCCACCGCCGACGTGCAGATCACGCCCGCCAACCTGCTGAGCGAGGATCCGAACTGGGTGTCGGTGCTCGCGTGGCAGGGCAGGCTGGAGAACCAGCGCGGGATGTTCGTCGACAACCTCGAGCTGGTCGGGCCCGGCCACTACCGCTCCACGAAGCCGATGCCGGTCTCCGGCGAGTGGAAGACGCTTCTGCGCGTCCACGACGGCCGAATGCTGACGGCGGTGCCGGTCTACCTGGCCGGTGACCCGGGTATCGGCGCGCAGGAAGTGCCCGCCGAGGCGTCGATGACGCGTCCGTTCGTCTCCGAGGTCACGATCCTGCAGCGCGAGCGCAGCCCGGACATTCCGGCGTCGCTGTGGCTGATCGGGTGCCTCGTGGTGCTCGTGTGCTCGCTGGCCATGGTCACGGGAGTGACCTGGGGCGGCGGCCGCATCAACCGGAGCGAGCCCAGCGGCAGTGAAGCCAAGCTCGAGCCGAGCGCGCAATCATGACGGCCGGTACAGCCGACGCCGACGTCCTGATCCTCGCCGACCACTCGGTGTGGATCGCGGTGCCCGCCTTCGCTCCTGCGATCGTCGTCGCCGGGGTGGTGGTCTACATCGCGATGAAGAACCGACGCAAACGAGAAGCCCGATCCGACGGGGAGACCAACACGTGAAACCGATCCACACTGCGATTTGCGTCATGGCCGCGGTGACGCTGCTCGTCGCCGGTTGCGGCGGCTCGCGCAACGACACCGAAAGCAACGGTCCCGCCGAGTCGACGGCGGCACCGGCGGACATGCCGGATCAGCAGCGGCCGACCGATCGCGTCAGCATCGACGTCTCCATCGAGGGCGGCAAGGTCGACCCGACCAACGCCCGAGTGCAAGCGAAGGTCGGTGAGCCGATCGTGCTGCGGGTCAACAGCGACGCCGCGGACGAACTCCACGTCCACTCGGTGCCCGAGCACACCTTCAAGGTGGATCCCAAGCCCGGCCAACAGTTCCAGTTCACGGTCGACGTGCCCGGCAACGTGGAGATCGAGCTGCACGAGCTGAATCGCGTCGTCGCCACGGTGCAAGTCCAGTAGCGATGCGGGAACCGACGGTTTCCGTACTGGCACACGGCCTCGGTGGCTCGACCGACCTGCCGATCCCCTACACCTATGCACTGGTCGGCGCGGCGTGGGCGTTGACGTTCACCTTCGCGGTGGTGGCGCTGGCGTGGAAGAAGCCCAAGTTCGATCCCGCCAATTCGGTTCGCCCGCTTCCTCGTTGGGTCACGACGATCGTCGACGCACCGGCCACCCGGTGGGCCCTTGCCCTCGCTGGGCTGGTGTTCGCGGTGTGGGTAGGCGTCGCCGCCGTCTTCGGCCCTCAGAACAACCAAAACCCGTTACCCGGTGTCTTCTATGTGTTGCTCTGGGTGGGCCTGGTGGCGGTGTCGCTGATCATCGGGCCGGTGTGGCGCGCGATATCGCCTGTGCGGACGGTGCTTCGGCTGTTGGGCGGGCGGTCGCGCGCGCTGGCCTACCCCGCGTGGCTGGGCTACTGGCCCGCCGTGTTCGGCCTGTTCGCGTTCGTCTGGCTGGAGCTCGCCAGCCCCGATCCCGGTTCGCTCAACGCGATTCGTATCTGGCTGCTGGTCTACCTGGTCGTCACTCTGGCCGGGGCACTGCTGTGCGGTGAGCGGTGGTGCACGCGGGCCGACCCGTTCGAGATGTACAGCGTGGTGGCCTCGCGGCTCTCCCCGTTTCGCCGCGACCCTGCGACCGGCCGAGTCGCCATCGGCAACCCGTTCGACCATCTCCCGTCGCTGCCGGTGCGCCCGGGCGTCGTCGCCGTCATGGCCGTCCTGCTCGGATCGACTGCGTTCGACAGCTTCTCGGCGATGCCGGTATGGCGGAACTTCGTCGACGACCACTCCTCCTCGACGCTCACCGCGACCCTGATCAAGACCGTCGGCTTGTTGACGTTCGCGGCGGTGGTCGCGGCGACGTTCTCGCTCGCCTCGATCGCCACCGGCGGGGTCGACCGCAACCAGCGCCGCCGGTTGCCCGGCGAGATGGCGCACTCGCTGATCCCGATCGTCATCGGCTACGTGTTCGCCCACTACCTGACGTATCTGGTGGAGCGCGGACAGCAGACGATCATCCTGCTCGCTGATCCACTGGGTCGCGGTTGGAACCTGTTCTGGCTGCACGACGCCGAGGTCAGCTACTTCCTTTCGCAGCATCCGGCGGTGCTGGCCACGCTCAAGGTCGGCTTCGTCGTGGCCGGACACGTCGCCGCCGTCCTCGCGGCGCACGACCGCGCCCTGCGCCTGCTTCCGTCGGGCCATCAGCTGACCGGGCAACTGGCGATGATGCTGGTGATGGTCGGCTACACATTCACCGGGCTGTACCTGCTGTTCGGCGGGTAGCGTCAAAGGGCATGAGGGCACTCATCATCGTCGACGTGCAGAACGACTTCTGCGAGGGCGGATCGCTGGCCGTCACCGGCGGCACCGACGTGGCCCGCAACATCAGCGCGCTCCTCGCGAACCAGACCGACTACGCACACGTGGTGGCCACCAAGGACTTTCACATCGACCCCGGCGACCACTGCTCCGACAACCCCGACTTCGTGAACTCCTGGCCGAGGCACTGCGTCGTCGGCACCACCGGCGCCGACTTTCACCCGCAGTTCTCCTCCGACGCGGTCGAAGCCGTCTTCACCAAGGGCGAATACGCGGCGGCCTACAGCGGTTTCGAGGGGACCGACGAGAACGGCACCTCGCTGGCTGAGTGGCTGCGTCAGCGCGGCGTCGACGAGGTCGACGTGGTCGGTATCGCTACCGACTACTGCGTGCGCGCGACGGCGTCCGACGCCGCCGCCAACGGGTTCACGACCCGCGTGCTGTTGGACCTGACCGCGGGGGTCGCCGCGGAGTCCACCGCCAAGGCCGTCGAAGACCTGCGCGTGGCGGGCGTCGTGATCGCCTAACACTCCGCCGTCGGGTCTACCGGCTTGCCCGTCCACACCGGCGCTCTGCGCTGCATGAATGCGCGCACGCCCTCCTTGGCGTCCTCGTGCCCCATCAGTCGCAGGTGGATCTCGGTCTCGCGATCGCCGACCGCGGGCCGGTCCAGGTCGGACGAATCCCACAGCAGGCGCTTGCTGGCTGCCACCGACATGGGGGCGGTGTTCACCGCGATGTCGCGGGCGAGTTTGCGCGCGGCCGGGAGCACCTCGTCGGCGGGCAGCACACGGCTACCGAGCCCCAGCTCCACCGCGCGCACTCCGTCGAAAGTGGCACCGCCGAGCAGTATTTCGGCCGCGTTGGCGATGCCGACCAACCGCGGCAGGACCCAGTGTGAGTACGCGTCGCCGACGACCCCGCGCCGCACCTGCACGACGCCATAGCGGCCCTCGGCGGCGAAGAACCGGATGTCGCACTGCAGCGCCAGCGTCAGGCCCAGCCCGATCGCGTGGCCGTTGACCGCCGCGATGACCGGCTTGGGCAGCGTCCACGCGGGCACGTCGATGCCCGCCGCGCTGAACCCGGCCCCCGGCGCGGCGAAGGTGTCCTCACCGGGCGCCAGGTCGGCACCGGCGCAGAACGCCGGCGGAGCGCCGGTCAGCACGATCACCCGGATGCGGTCGTCGTGGCCGAGGGTTCGGTACGCGTCGGCGAGTTCCTCACGCATACCGTCGCCGACGGCGTTGCGCTGCCGCGGCCGATTCAGGGTGATGGTCGCCACGCCGTCGTCGACGTCGGTCAGCAGCGTCCGGTAACCGGGCAGGTCGGGGCGGGCGGACACGCGTTTCTCCTGGTTCGTGTGATTTTGATGCCGAGTTGGTTGTGATGCTGCCGCATCGGGCACACCCGTATCGTTCCGTTGTGAGTTGTGTCGTCGTCTGGAGTGAGAATTGACCCAAGCCCCCGCCCCCCAAGCCGCGTCCCATGAGGTCTGGCCGGGTAAGGCCTACCCGCTCGGCGCGACCTATGACGGGACGGGCACCAACTTCGCGGTGTTCAGTGAGGCGGCCGAGAAGGTCGAGCTGTGTCTGTTCGACACCGACGGCACCGAGACCCGGATAACGCTTCCCGAGAACGACGCGTTCGTCTGGCACGGCTTCATCCCGAACATCGAGCCCGGTCAGCGGTACGGCTACCGCGTGCACGGCACCTACGACCCGCCGACCGGTCAGCGCTGCAACCCGAACAAGCTGCTGCTCGACCCGTACTCGAAGGCCATCGACGGCAACTTCGACTGGAACCAGTCGCTCTTCAGCTACAACTTCGGCGACCCCGACAGCCGCAACGACGACGATTCCGCGGCGAGCATGCCGAAGTCGGTGGTCATCAACCCGTACTTCGACTGGGGCAACGACCGGCCGCCGGACTACGAGTACGCCGACTCGGTCATCTACGAGGCGCACGTCAAGGGCCTCACGCAGACGCATCCCGACATCCCCGAGAACATCCGCGGGACGTATTCGGCCGTGGCACACCCGGTGATCATCGAGCATCTGCAGTCGCTCGGCGTGACGGCGATCGAACTGCTGCCGGTGCATCACTTCGCCAACGACTCCACACTGATCGACAAGGGCCTGTCGAACTACTGGGGCTACAACACGATCGGGTTCCTCGCGCCGGACTCCAAGTACAGCTCCAGCCCGAACCCCGGCGGTCAGGTGCAGGAGTTCAAGGCGATGGTCCGCGCGCTGCACGAGGCCGGCATCGAGGTGATCCTCGACGTGGTCTACAACCACACCGCCGAGGGCAACCACATGGGCCCGACGCTGTCCATGCGTGGCATCGACAACGGCGCGTACTACCGGCTGGTCGAGGACGACAAGCGGTATTACATGGACTACACCGGAACCGGCAACAGCCTCAACGTCGGCCATCCGCATTCGCTTCAGCTGATCATGGACTCACTTCGGTACTGGGTCACCGAGATGCATGTCGACGGGTTCCGTTTCGACCTGGCCTCGACGTTGGCCCGCGAGTTCTACGATGTCGACCGGCTGTCGACGTTCTTCGAACTCGTACAACAGGATCCGACCGTCAGCCAGGTCAAGCTGATCGCCGAACCGTGGGACGTCGGCCCCGGTGGCTATCAGGTCGGCAACTTCCCGCCGCAGTGGACGGAGTGGAACGGCAAGTACCGCGACACGGTTCGCGACTACTGGCGCGGTGAGCCGGCGACGCTCGACGAACTCGCTTACCGCTTAACGGGTTCGGCCGACCTCTACGAGCAGACCGGTCGGCGACCCGTCGCGTCCATCAACTTCGTCATCGCCCACGACGGGTTCACGCTTCGCGATCTGGTGTCCTACAACGAGAAGCACAACGAGGCCAACGGCGAGGACAACAACGACGGCGAAAGCCACAACCGGTCCTGGAACTGCGGTGTCGAAGGGCCGACCGACGACCCCGAGGTGAACGCGTTGCGCGCCCGCCAACAGCGCAATTTCCTTACCACACTGTTGCTTTCGCAGGGCGTGCCGATGATCGCCCACGGTGACGAGCTCGGCCGCACCCAGCAGGGCAACAACAACGTTTACTGCCAGGACAACGAACTGTCGTGGATCGACTGGGACAACCCCGACACCGATCTGATGGAATTCACCCGCAAGGTGTCGGCGCTGCGCGCGGCGCACCCGGTGTTCCGTCGGCGCCGGTTCTTCTCCGGGCGTCCGGTGCGCCAGCGCGGTGATGACGGACTTCCCGACATCGCCTGGTTCGCGCCCGACGGCTCCGAGATGAGCGACGAGGACTGGGAGACCGGTTACGCCAAGTCAATCGCGGTGTACCTCAACGGCAACGGCATCCCCGACCGCGATGTGCGCGGCCAGCGCATCGTCGACGACTCGTTCGTGTTGTGCTTCAACGCCCACTACGAGCCGATCGATTTCGTGTTGCCGGAGAAGAAGTTCGGCGACTCCTGGATCTCGGTGATCGACTCGGCGGCCGACGGCGACGACGAACCGGCGCCGGTCGGCGCCGGGCAAAAGGTGTCCGTCGCCGCACGCTCGGTCATCGTGCTGCAGGCTGCCCCGGAGGAGTAACCGCCGAAGCGGTTGTTATTCGACGACGGGGAAGAACGAGTCGCCGTCCTCGGGCGTGCCGTCGACCTGGCCCTCGTCGCGACCATGCTGTTCGGGGTCGAGGCGATCCACCTGGTCATCGGTGCGCACCTCGGTGTCGCCGCTGGGTTCGCTCATCGGCTCGTTCAGTTCGGGTTGTTCGGGTTCTTCGGCCGCGAGTTTCTCGTCGAGGCTCTCGTCGACCTCACCCTCGGCGTTGATCTTGTCGGCTTCACGCCACTGCTCTGGCGGGTCGACGGTCTCGTCGCCGTCGTCATTGCGCACGTCGTCGGAGTCGAACGCCTCCGTCGGGCGCAGCGTGTCGCCGACGCCGCCGCCGTCGTTGGGTGAATAGCCTGGGTCCGGATTTGCGCTCACAGTTATCCGGTTGCCCACCTGCCGGGTCGCTAAACGCCGCACCGCACCCGGCGGCGCGATTCGCGCCGCCCTCGGATGCCGCGCCACCTTCCCTCGCAACCATGCCGGCTCCGAAACCGCCTGTGCGACACCGTTCTTGGGGGCGCAAATGCCCGACGTGAGCATGCCGGTGTGCTACGGTTTGCCTCACAGCAACCGTGGCCGTCGCGACTGACAGCCAGAGTTGTCACACGCCCGGCGGGGCGAGTAGGAGCCGATGAGCGGCGGCGCCTACCGGCGGCCACGGTTGCCGTCTCGCCTCGTGCATCACGGTTGACTCAACGGTGAACACGCACGTCAAAAATTTTCGTGAGTGTCAGTAAAGGACCCGGAACTCGCCGTATGCTGCCCTCCATGACGGCGCCTCCCAGCACCGGCCGCCGCGTGACCGCCCAAGACTGGATCCAGGCCGGTTTCGACGTGCTCGCCGACGGCGGTCCCGGCGCGCTGCGGATCGGCCGCCTCTGTGACCGTCTCGAGGTCACCAAGGGCAGCTTCTATTGGCACTTCACCGACATGCCCGCCTACCGCGACGCACTGGCGCGGGCATGGGGCAATCTGCACGACGAGCGTCGGCGGCGGTTCGAGGACATGCGTGACGCCGATCCGCGCGTCCGGCTGGCGCTGATGATCCAGACGTTGATGTGCCCGGACCACTGGGCGCTGGAGCGGGCCATGCGGGTCTGGTCGTTGACCGACGCGACGGTGCTCGCCAGTGTTCAGCAGAGCGACGGTCGTGTCCTGGGCGCTGTGCGGGAGGCGTTCGTCGACTACGGATTCGAGCCGGGCGAGGCCGATCTGCGTTCGGCGCTTCTGTTCGCCACTGGCTTGGGCCTGTTGCACGAGGTCGGTTCGGCGCCTCGCGAACCCGCGTCGATGAGCGAGCGGGTGCTCGACCTCATGCTTCGCCAATAGGCCGCGATGGTTTGAGCCCGGTTTTGGCGTCCAGGTACTGCAGCAGGTGGTGGGCGGCGAGCTCGATGTCCTTGTGCCGCCATTCGGCTGCCCGGTACACGCAGGCGATGAGCCCCGAGCGGTGCAGCCGCCGAAAATCGCCGTACACGAACGCGTACCGCGCCTTCGTCTCGTCGCGGGCGCCGTCGGTCAGGCCGAGGTGCCAGCGCGCGTAGTCGTCCCAGGAGTGCGACTCGAGATAGGCGTTCTGCGCCTCGGCGCGCGGCTGCACCTCGCCCCAGTCGCTGTCGAGCACGTACTGGCGCGCATCGATGAGCTCGCGGGCCCTGGCCATCGCGGCGTCGTTGAGCGAGTACTTGGCCACGGCCCTGTTCAGCCGACGAGGCGCGCTATCGACTTCAAGGGGATCGGCAGCCAGCTCGGCCGGAAGCGCGCTTCGTACGCCGCTTCGTACACCGCCTTGTCCAATTCGTAGGCCGCGAGCAGCTGGCCGGAGTCGCGCGGGTCGGTGCCGGACACCTCCGCGTAGCCCTCGCAGAACGACGCGGCGTTGCGGTCCACCCACTCACGGGCGCGCGCGCCGAGTTGACGGTCGTGGTCCTCGTCGAAGGACTGTTCCATCAGCCGTTGGTACGCGGCGTATTCGAAGGACCGCAGTATCCCGGCCACGTCGCGAAGCGTGGAGTCCGGCCGGCGGCGCTCCTCAAGCGGTTGGCCGGGCTCGCCCTCGAAGTCGATCAGCAGCCAGCCCTCGGGGGTGCGCAGCACCTGGCCGAGATGCAGATCGCCGTGGATGCGCTGCACCGTCACTGTGTCCTCCGACAGCTTGCGGTAGCGCTCCTCGATCAGCGGCGCGTACTGCTCCAGGTCGGGTACCGACTTGGTCGCCGACGCCAGTCGCTCCAGCGCGGTGTCGGTCGGGAACAGCGTGGTCTCGGTGCCGAGTTCGTCGGCAAGCGTGGCGTGCACGGACGCAACCGCCTCACCGAGCCGGTACGACTCGCCCGCGAAGTCACCGCCGACCTCGTCGGCGTACAGGTCGCCCTCGGCGAACAGATCGCGGGTGCTGGCGGTCGCCATGTCCCAGCCCTCGGCCGACGTCGCGGCGAACTCGGTGACCATGCCCAGCGCGCACGGCTCACCGTCCTCGCTCCCGTCCCAGTTCGTCTCGAACGAGCCGAGGAGCCGTGCGACATGCGGATTGTCGGCGCGGGCCAGTACGCGGTTCAACTCGATGTCGGGGTTCGTGCCCGGCGTGATCCGACGGAACAGCTTGAGGATCGCCTTCTCCTCGAAGACCACGCTGGTGTTGCTCTGCTCGGCGGCCGACACCCGCGGCGCCGCATCCAGCGGCAACTGCACGTCGGGCTCCTTGACGAAGCGCACCACGTCGGCTCCGGACCCAACCGTCGCCGACGAGTCGATCAGCGACAGCAGGTACTGGGCCGAGGTCGGGTCGTAGAGCGCGTCGTAGGCGGTGCGGTCACCGTCGGCTCCGATGGTCGCGACCTCCGCGTACTCCTCTATGGGACCGGTGTTCCAGCGCACCAACACCTGATAGCGCTCGCTCGAACCGTCGGTGTACGACAAGTCGAGCAACACGAGGTCGAGGTCGTCGCGCAGACCGACGCATGCGGACTGCTCTACCGACGCCAGCTCACGGCTGCGGCCGGCATACCACCGCTGCTGCGGTAGCCACTCGTCGAACGGAAGGTTCATGACTGCTCTCCAGGCTCCGGGCTGGGCGGCTTCAGCGAGAACCAGTAGAAGCCATGGCCGGGCAGGGTCAGTAGATAGGGCAGCTGGCCGATGCGGGGGAATTCGACGTATCCGGTCATCTCGATCGGCGTGTATCCGCTGTAAGCCTGCAGGTTCATCTCGATCGGCTGGGGGAAGCGCGAGAGGTTGTTGACACAGAGCACGGTGTCTTTCCCGCCGTCCTTCGTCCCGTTCTCCTTCTCCACCTCGCGAACGTAGGTCAGCACCGACGGGTTGGAGCCGCCGAGCTCGTGGAAGCTGCCGATCGCGAACGCCTCGTGGCGGCTGCGCACCGCGAGCATCGTGCGGGTCCAGTTCAACAACGAGGTCGAGATGTCGCGCTGCGCCTCGACATTGACCGCTTGGTAGCCGTAGATCGCGTCCTGGTTCGGCGGCAGATACACGCGCCCGGGCGTCGCGGTCGAGAAGCCGGCGTTGCGGTCGGGCGTCCACTGCATTGGGGTGCGCACGGCGTCGCGGTCGCCGAGCCAGATGATGTCGCCCATCCCGATCTCGTCGCCGTAGTACAGCACCGGCGAACCGGGCAGCGACAGCAGCAGCGCGGTGAACAACTCCATCTGGTTGCGGTCGTTGTCCAGCAGCGGCGCCAGCCGTCGACGGATCCCGACGTTCGCCTTCATCCGCGGATCCTTGGCGTACTCGGAGTACATGTAGTCACGCTCTTCGTCGGTGACCATCTCCAGCGTCAACTCGTCGTGGTTACGCAGGAAGATGCCCCACTGCGCCATCTCCGGAATGTCGGGGGTCTGCGCCAGGATCTCCGAGATCGGGAACCGCGACTCGCGGCGGACCGCCATGAAGATGCGCGGCATCAGCGGAAAGTGGAACGCCATGTGGCATTCGTCGCCGCCGGTGTCCGGGTCACCGAAGTACTCGACCACGTCGGCGGGCCACTGGTTGGCCTCGGCCAGTAGCACCCGGCCCGGGTACTCGTCGTCGATCACCTTGCGGCAGTGCTTGAGGAATGCGTGCGTCTCGGGCAGGTTCTCGCAGTTGGTGCCCTCGCGCTCGAACAGGTACGGCACCGCGTCCAACCGGAAGCCGTCGATACCGAGGTCGAGCCAGAACCGCAGGACGTCGAGCATCGCCTCCTGAACGGCGGGGTTGTCGTAGTTCAGGTCGGGCTGGTGGCTGAAGAACCGATGCCAGTAGAACTGTCGTCGCACCGGGTCGAACGTCCAGTTCGACTCTTCGGTGTCGACAAAGATGATCCGGGCGTCGGAGTACTTGTCGCTGGTGTCGCTCCACACGTAGAAATCGCCGTACGGTCCGTCGGGATCGCGGCGCGATTCCTGGAACCAGGCGTGCTGGTCGGACGTGTGATTCATGACGAGGTCGGTGATGACGCGGATACCGCGACGGTGCGCGGCGTCCAGGAGCTCAACGAAGTCGTCGACGGTGCCGAACTCGGGCAGCACCTTGTAGAAGTCGCGGATGTCGTAGCCGCCGTCGCGCAGCGGCGAATCGTAGAACGGCGGCAGCCAAAGGCAGTCCACGCCAAGCCACTTCACGTAGTCCAATTGCTCGGTCAGGCCGCGCAGATCGCCGATGCCGTCGGAGTTGGAGTCGTAGAACGCGCGCACCAGCACTTCGTAGAAGACGGCGCGTTTGAACCATGTTCGGTCCTCGGGCAATACCCGGGCGTGGCCGAAGTCTCCGGCGGTGGGGTGCTCGACGACGCCGTCCTCGACGTGACTGCCCTCCGCCGGATCGTGGTCGGCGGATACGTCGGATGCTGAGACACCGCTGTGCTGTTCCATACGGTTTTCAACCTACCCACGTGACGGACAAACGAATCGGCGGAAATCTCTAGGTATCGTTCGGGCGTGGCCACTCGTGATCACGGCGACCCGGGCGACGCGCCGTCGATTCCTCCGCCGTTGACGGAGGTCGTCAATTCCGTCCGCCCGTCGGCGGCCGAGGAAGCGCGGACCATCGCTGCGTCCACTAATACCGCAACTCTGGCGACGCTGACGGCCGACGGCGATCCGTGGGCGTCGTTCGTGACGTACGGCCTGCTCGGCGGCGACCCGGTGCTGTGCGTGTCTAATCTTGCCGAGCACGGCCGCAACCTGTTGGCCGACCCGCGGGCGAGCCTCGCGATCGTCGCGCCGACGTCGGAGTCCGATCCGCTGGCCAGCGGGCGGGTCACTCTGGCCGGGGTGGTGGAGCGGCCCTCCGGCGACGAACTCGCCGCAGCGCGCGAGGCACACCTGTCGGCCGTCGCGGCCGCGAAGTACTACATCGACTACAGCGACTTCACGCTGTGGGTCCTGCGGGTGCGGCGGGTGCGCTGGGTCGGCGGCTACGGGCGGATGGATTCGACGACGGGTGAAGCGTATTCGGGGGCCAGCCCCGATCCGGTACAACCGCTGGCGGGCGGGGCGATCGCGCACCTGAACGCCGACCACTCCGATGCGCTCGTCGCGATGGCCAAGGTGCTGGGGGGCTACCCGGACACCACCGCGGCGACCTGCACCGGCGCCGACCGGTACGGCCTCGACCTGCGCCTGACCACCGAGCGGGGGCTGGCCTACACCCGCATCGGGTATCGCGAGCCACTGGGCTCCATCGATGAATTGCGTTCGGCCGCCGTCGAGCTGACGCGCCTGGCGCGCCGCGGCTGAAATACGATCACCCCATGACTGCTGCGGCTTCCTCCGGGCGACCGGCCACCTGGCAAGCGGCGTTCGACCTGATCGCCACCCGCGGACACGAGCGCCGCGACGAGCCGTTCCGCCTGGCCAGTGGCCAGCTCAGCCATGACTACATCGACGGCAAGTACGCCATCGACACCGGTGAACGGTTGACGGTCGTCAGCCGCGCGGTCGCGGAGCTGGCCGAGAGCCGCGGCATCGAGTTCGACGCCGTCGGCGGACTCACGATGGGCGCCGATCCGCTGGCGCACGGCGTCGCGATGGTGACCGGCAAGGCGTGGTTCTCGGTCCGCAAGGAGCAGAAGAAGCGCGGCCGTGAGCAATGGATCGAGGGCACCCGCATCGAACCGGGCATGCGGGTGCTGCTGGTCGACGACGTGATCAGCACCGGCGGCTCGACCGAGATCGCGTTCGAGCGGGTGACCGAGGCGGGCGCCGTGGTCACCGGGGTGATTCCGATGGTGGACCGCGGCGACATCGCGGCCAAGCGCTTCGCCGCCCGCAACGTGCCGTTCGCGGCGCTGGTCACCTACCGCGATCTCGGCATCGAACCGGTCAAGGACGTCTAGCCCCAGCTCCCGCGAACGGCGGGGTCAGGTCGGCACGACGAGCACGCCGTCGGAAACGACGCCGACGGTCACGCGGTCGCCGGGTGCGAAGCCGCGCGCCGCCGCGCTGGCCATCTGAGCGCTGATGACCGTGCCGTCGACCATCGCGGCGTAGACGCGGGAGATCGCGCCGAGGAAGGCCACCGAGCTGACGGTCGAGGTGCCGGCCGGGTCCGCCGTCACGGTCACCGACTCCGGGCGCACCATCGCCATACCGCTGCCTGACGCGACCGATCCCGCCAACGCCGGCACCGATGTGCCGAGCAGTTCGGCCCGCCCGCGCGAAACCGTCGCGGGCACTTTGTTGTTCAGGCCGACGAACTCGGCGACGAAGGGCGTCGCCGGGTTGGCGTAGAGCTCCGCGGGCGCGGCGACCTGTTCGAGTTTGCCCTGGCTCATCACGCCGACGCGGTCGGCGACGGCGAGCGCCTCCTCCTGATCGTGGGTGACGAACAACGTCGTCGTGCCGACGTCCAACTGCACGCGGCGGATCTCGTCGCGCAACTGGGACCGGACCTTGGCGTCCAGGGCCGACAGCGGTTCGTCGAGCAGCAGCACCCGCGGCTGGATCGCCAGCGCGCGGGCCAGCGCCACGCGTTGCTGTTGGCCGCCGGACAGCTCGCTGGCGAACTTGTCCTTGTGTTCGGACAACCCGACCAGGTCCAGCATGTCGGCGGCCCGGGACAGCCGGTCGCGCTTGCCGGTCCCGCGCATCTTCAACCCGAACGCGACGTTGTCGAGCACCGTGAGGTGAGGAAACAGGCTGTAGGCCTGAAACACCATGCCCATATCGCGTTTGTTCGCCGGTACACCGCCGACGTCTCGCCCGCCGACGGACACGGTTCCGGACGTGGCCTTGTCGAGTCCGGCGAGGATGCGCAGCGCCGTGGTCTTACCGCAGCCCGACGGGCCCAGCAGCGCGACGAGTTCGCCGGGTTCGATCCTCAGCGTCAGCCCGTCGAGTGCCTTCACCGTTCCGTAGACCCGCGTCAGATCGTTGAGTTCGACGGCGACTCCGGCGGTCATGCGGTCACTCCCTGAACTCGGCGGCGGCCCCGGGTGAGCAGTGAAAGCCCCATCAGCAGAACGAAACCCAGCAGCAGCACGGCCAACGACGCGGCCACCGAGGTGGGTCCGTCGGCCTTGCCGATCGTCACGATCTGCACTTGCAGCGTCTGGTAGCCGCTCAGCGAGGCGATCGTGTACTCGCCGAGCACGACGGCGATCGATATGAAGGACGCGGACAGGATGCCGGGCCAGATGTTGGGCACCACGACCCGCAGGATGGTCGTCGTCCATCCGGCGCCCAGCGATCGTGCGGCCTCGGTGAGCGTCTGCAGGTCGATCGATGACAACGCCGCGTCCAGCGCGCGGTAGGCGAACGGGAACACCAACACGATGTAGACGAACGTCAACGTCAGCGCCGATTCGCCGAGGAAGTACGTCACCCAGAGATACACATTGCGCAGTCCGACGACAATGACCAACGCCGGAATCGTCAACGGCAGCAGGCACAAAAATTCGACGACGCCCTTCGCCCACGAGGCCCGCAGGCGCACCCAGATCATCGTGGGCAACAGGATGACCAGCATCGCGAGCACGGTGAACACCGCGAGCAACAGGGAGACCACGATGGCCTGATACAGGGCGTCGTCGGCCACCAGGTTCGTCCACGCGCGCAGCGTCCGCCCACCAGCGACCAAATTGCGCGTCGAGAAATCCGCCATCGCGTAGAGCGGGAAAAGGAAGAACACGCCGAACAGCAACCACAAGGCGGCCCGAATCACCTTGGCGCCGGACGTCATCGGAGCCACCTCGCGGTGCGCCGCACCAACCTGCTGTAGGCCACCATCACCACCGCGACCACCACGATCATCTCCAGCGCCAGCGCATACGCGAACCCGCTCTGCCCCAGCACCACCTCGCTGGTGAGCGCCGCCCTGATCAACAGCGGCACGATCGGGCTACCCTGGCTGACCAACGCGGCGGCCGTCGCGTACGCGGCGAATGCGTTGGCGAACAACAACAACGCCGACCCCAGGAAAGCGGGCGTCAACAACGGCACGACGACCTCGCGGAAATACTGCAGCCGGGAGGCGCCCAGACTCAGCGCCGCCTCGCGCCACTGCTCGCGCAGGCCCTCGAGTGCCGGCACGAACACGATCACCATCAGCGGGATCTGGAAGTACGTGTAGACGAGGATCAGGCCGGTCAGCCCGTACAGCCATCCCGATGCGGCCAGGTTCCAGTCGAAGAGCTGCTGGACCCACAGCGTCAGCACGCCGTTCAGCCCGATCGTCGCCAGGAACGCGAAAGCCAGTGCGACACCGCCGAACTGCGCGAGCACGCTGCACAGCGCCAGCACGGCGCGTCGCACCATCGACGTCGGCGCGCTGGACACGATCAGCCAGGACAGCGCCGCGCCGAACGTCGCGCCGATCAGCGCGGTGCTGGCCGACAACACGACGCTCTTACCCAGGGCCGACAGTGCGGCGCCGGAAAACAACGCGTGGATGCGATCCAGCGAGAACACACCGTCGGCGAAGAACGCGTTGACGATCACCGTCACGGTCGGAATCAGCAGGAACACCACCACCACCGCCAGGAACGGCAGCAGCGGCACGGTGTCTCGTGCGGTGTCCCGCAGCCTCTTCAGAGTTGCTCCTCCGTGTGCGGTCAGCCGATCGCGGCGGCCCAGTGCTCGGACAGGTACTTGGTGGCCGCCTCGGTCTGCTGCGGTGACGGCACCGTCACCGGGCCGTCGATGACGGGCAACGACGCCGCCGCGGCCTTGTCCAACGTGCCGTCGACGGTCATGTTGTCGGCGCGGACCGGGCGCACGCCACCGAGCGCGAACAGGTTCTGCCCCTCGTCGCTGTAGAGGAACTCCTGCCACAACCGTGCCGCGGCGGGATGCGGCGCGTCCTTGTTGATCGCCTGATAGTAGAAACCGGCGACGGCGTAGTTCGGCGGCACCAGAACCTGCCACGACGGTAGCTTCTTGGTCTCGGCCGCGTTGGTGTAGTTCCAGTCGATGACGACCGGGGTCTGGCCGGAGCCGATGGTGGCGGGCGTCGGGTCGACGGGCAGGAAGTTGCCCGCGTCGGCCAACTTTCGGAAGAACTCGACGCCCGGCGCGATGTCGTCGGCCGAACCGCCTTGGGAGAGAGCGACCATCAGCACGCCCGAGAACGCGGCGCCCGCCTGGGTCGGGTCGCCGTTCAGTGCGACCTTGCCGCGGTACTCCGGCTTGAGCAGGTCCTCGATGCGCGTCACCGGCGGCACCTTGGCCGAGTCGTAACCGATCGACATGTAACCGCCGTAGTCGTTGACCCAGGTTCCGTCCGCATCCTTGAACGCGGCAGGTATGTCATCGAAATTGACCACCTTGTAAGGCGCGAACATCGAGGTGTTGGCCAGTGCGACCGACTGGCCGAGATCGAACACGTCGGGCGCGGAGCTCCTGCCCTTCTGCTGATTGGCCGCGTTGATCTCGTCCTGGCTCGACGCGTCGGGCTGCGCCGAGTTGACCTTGATGCCGTACTTGTCCGAGAACGCCTTGATGATCGCGCCGTAGTTCGCCCAATCCGGCGGCAGCGCAATCACATTGAGCGCGCCCTCCTTCTTGGCCGCTTCCACCAAACCGTCGAAGCCGCCGAAATCCTCCGCCGAAGTGGCTTCGGACGCCTTGACGCCGGACTGTGTCTGCTCGCCATCACCGTTCTTTTCGGGCGGTGCGCACGCAACCGAACCGGCCAGCAGCAGAACGGATGCGGCGAACGCGGCCGCCAGCGAGGTGATCTTCATGCGAACCTTCCGATGGTCGGGAGACGGCAGCGGTCACCGCAGTGAATGACTCCATGCGAGGCGCTCGAAACCCTATCGCGGTGAAAACAATGGCGTGCAACTTCCATCGGAGTTTGCCAGGCCGCCCGCTTGGTGCGGCGTTAGCATTCTCGTGTGGCGCAACGCGAAGCCTCGGGGGACTTCGACTATCTGATCGACGACACGGTCGACGTCGAGGATGCCGCCGATTCGGGGGCGCAGACGCAGGCCGACTTCTTCGATCCCGAGAAGGCGCCGGGCCGCGATATGAGGTTCGACGCGTTCGACGCGGACACGTGGTACTTCGAGCCGTCTCCGCCGCCCTGGTACCGGACCAGACTCAATCTCTGCATCCTGATCGCCGCCGCGATCGCGGCCATCGCACTCGTCGTCTCCGTTGTGCTGCTGGTGGTTCGTGCGCCCGAACCGGCCGTCGACCGCAACGACAAGCCGGTGCGCCCCTCCGTCCAGACCACGGCCCCGCCGCGCACACCGTCGCCGCGCAACGAGTCACCGCCGCCGCCACCGCCTCCCCCGCCGCCGCGTGAAGACGCGTCGCCGCCTCCGGCAGCCCCACCGCCGCCCGCGACCTATCGACCGCGCACGCCCGCGCCGCGATCCGGCCGCGAACCCGAGATCGGGGTGACACGCACGCCCGTCACCCGGTCGCCGATCAGCGTCGCGCCTCAGCGGCCGGGTCAGCGGTGATGGTGCCCTACGTCTTGGCGGTTGTCGTGACGGACCACGAAGCCATGAGGGGCGAAGAACGGGTACTGCAGGCGGGCGGCGTCCGCTGAGGCCTGCCCCGGTTGGGTGGTGATCTCCACGTTGCCCGGAGTCTGGCAAGCCACGGCGCCGCCGGTGTACGAGCAGCCCGTCGGCGCGGCATCGGCCAGCGGCGCGAATCCGATCGCCGCGGCAGCGGCCGCCATCGCCAGGGGTGCGATCAACCGTGTATTCATGGTCGTCCTCTTTCGCTAGTGCGGGGCGGGCCCCCCTAGGACGACGTCTCGCGAATACTGAACAATGAATTCAACTCGGGCGCCGTACGGCCGATTCCCGCTCACTCCTGTGAATGATGGGCACCGCCGCGGCGAGACGATGCCCGTCCCGGCCGAACCGGAATAGGCTACGAAAATGGCCGCATTCGAACCCGAGGCCATCTTCGCCGCGGCGCCCGTCGCGATGTTCGCGACCGTGGGATCCGATGGTGCGCCGCACCTCGTGCCGGTGGTGTTCGCGGTGCACGCCGGCGTGGCCTACACCGCGGTCGACGCCAAGCGGAAGTCGACGCGCAGGCTGCGGCGGTTGAGCAACATCGAGGGCAACCCACAGGTGAGCATGCTCGTCGACCATTACGAGGACGACTGGGCGCGATTGTGGTGGGTGCGCGCCGACGGTCGAGCCCAAATTCATTACAGCGGCGAAGAATTGGCGACCGGTTACATGTTGCTACGCGGTAAGTATCCGCAGTACCAGCGCATCGCCCTCGACGGTCCGGTGGTCGCCGTGACCATCACGAACTGGTCGTCGTGGCACGCCTGAACCTGAATTCGGTGAATCCCTTGTGTTCGCTGTCGGTTAGGGGAATTGTGGTCTAACACACACTTTGGCGGCTTCGGCAGCCGTCGTGGAAGGGAACGTCATGGCAGACAAGACGACAAATTCCCAGGGCGCCGGAGCCGCCCCGACCGCGGACAGTCCGGCCGCCATCCGCAATGTGGTGCTGGTGGGCCCATCGGGTGGCGGCAAAACCACACTCGTCGAGGCACTTCTGGTGGCGTCCGGCGTCCTCACCAGACCGGGCTCCGTACAGGACGGCACCACGGTCTGCGACAGCGACGACGCCGAGATCTCCCAACAGCGTTCGGTGGGCCTGGCGCTCGCGTCGCTGCGCCACGACGGCGTCAAGGTCAACCTCATCGACACTCCCGGATACGCGGACTTCGTCGGGGAACTGCGGGCGGGCCTGCGGGCCGCGGACTGCGCGCTGTTTGTGATCGCCGCCAACGAGGGCGTCGACGAACCGACCAAGGCGCTGTGGCACGAGTGCGACCAGGTCGGCATGCCGCGCGCGGTGGTCATCACCAAGCTAGACCACGCCCGCGCGAACTACGCGAACGCGTTGGCCGCCGCGCAGCAGGCGTTCGGCGACAAGGTGCTTCCGCTGTATCTCCCTGCGAATTCGCCGTGCACCGGCCTGATCGGGCTGCTGTCGCAGACGCATTACGAATACGCCGACGGCAGGCGCACCGGCACCCATGAACCCGACGGCTCGTATGCCGACGCGATCTCCGAACATCGCGGGGCCCTGATCGAGGGCATCATCGAGGAGTCCGAGGACGAGACTCTCATGGAGCGTTACCTCGGCGGCGAGGAGATCGACCAGTCGGTGCTCATCGACGATCTCGAGAAGGCCGTTGCCAGGGCGACGTTCTTCCCCGCACTTCCGGTGTGCAGCGGCACGGGCGTCGGCACGCTCGAGCTCCTCGAGATCATCACCGCGGGCTTCCCGCCACCACCCGAACATCGGCTGCCCGAGGTCTTCACGCCGCAGGGCAAACCGCGCGCCGAGCTCCCCTGCGACCCGAACGGTCCGTTGCTGGCGGAGGTCGTCAAGACGACGTCCGACCCCTACGTCGGTCGGGTCAGCCTGATCCGGGTGTTCTCGGGGACCATCACGCCCGACTCGACGGTCCATGTGTCCGGCCACTTTTCGTCGTTCTTCGGCGGGAGCGGCACGCTGACGGGTTCGCTGGCCGCGCACGAGGACCACGACGAGGACGAGCGCATCGGCTCGCTGTCGTTCCCGCTCGGCAAACAGCAGCGCCCCGCACCGTCGGTGATCGCCGGCGACATCTGCGCCATCGGACGGCTCAGCCGCGCAGAGACCGGAGACACGCTCTCCGACAAGTCCGACCCGCTGGTGCTGCGGCCGTGGAGCATGCCGGAACCGCTGCTGCCCATCGCGGTACAGCCCAGGGCGAAGACCGACGAGGACAAGCTGTCCGGGGGGCTGCAACGGTTGGCCGCCGAAGACCCGACGCTGCGCATCGAGCAGAACCCCGAGACGCACCAAATCGTGCTGTGGACGATGGGTGAAGCGCACGCCAGCGTCGTGCTCGACACGCTCGCGCGGCGATACGGTGTCGCCGTCGACAGCGTCGAGCTGCGGGTGCCGCTGCGAGAAACGTTCGGCGGCAAGGCAAAAGGCCACGGCAGGCACGTCAAGCAGTCCGGCGGACACGGCCAGTACGCGGTGTGCGACATCGAGGTGGAACCGCTGCCCGAGGGCTCGGGTTTCGAGTTCGTCGACAAAGTGGTCGGCGGCGCGGTGCCCCGACAGTTCATTCCGAGCGTCGAGAAGGGTGTCCGCTCGCAGATGGAGAAGGGCGTCGGGCCCGGTTATCCGGTCGTCGACATCCGGGTGACCCTGTTCGACGGCAAGGCCCACAGCGTCGACTCCTCCGACTTCGCCTTCCAGATGGCGGGCTCGCTGGCGTTGCGGGAGGCCGCCGCGGCGACGAAGGTGAACCTGCTCGAACCGGTCGACGAGGTTTCGGTGCTGATTCCCGACGACTTCGTCGGCGCGATCATGGGCGATCTGGCCGGGCGACGGGGCCGTGTGTTGGGCACCGACAAGGTCGGTGAGGACCGGACCCTGGTCAAGGCCGAGATCCCCCAGGTCGAACTCACCCGCTACGCCATCGATCTGCGGTCGCTGGCGCATGGCGCAGGCACGTTCACCCGAGCGTTCGCCCGCTACGAACCGATGCCCGAACACGCTGCGGCGAAAGTCACATCGTCGGTCTGACCCACCGAATCAGCGGAATCTGCAGGCGCTGCCAGAGGATTCTCAGGCGCCGTACCTAGCGTCGCCGCCATGAAAGACCGAACGCATCTGCTGGCTCACGTGGTCGTGACCGGGATACTGGCGGTCACCATGCTGATCGCCACCTGGTTGTGCCTGTTCAACGGCTCCATCTGAACTCGTCACCGGGGTGGATCCCCGCGCCAGCTGAAACTGTTGACGTATTTGCCCATGTCCAGGGCGATCTGAAGGTTCGCGCCGGACGGTTTACCGAATCCGAAGTCGGGACCGAACTGGTGATAGGGCCCGACTGCCGCCGCGACAAGCGCCAGGTCGTCCTTCACTGCGGCCATCACCAGCACCCTCATGCGCATATAGCTGCTGTTGGCGCCCTGCGGCCAGCAGTCGGCGACCTCGCCGTACCCCGACTGGTAGCCGACCATCGCGTTGGGAATCTCGTACGCGGTCCGGGTATCGGGAAACGTCTTCTTCACCAACGACTTTGCGATGTCACGTGCAGACCTGCCCGCGGCGGGTTCGCTGAACAGCTGCAGCGTCCCGCCGTCGCCCGCGAGGAGTTCGGCGGTCACCCCGTTGGGCTTGGTGCTCACCCGGTAGGCCGACTCCGGCGCGGGATAGGACACCGAAAACGTTCCGTCCGGCGCGGTGAACCGCGGGTTGATCGACACGGGGGTGCCGGTCGGCGGCCGACCGCAGTCGGGCGGGCAGACGTAGCGCACCGGTGGCTTGGCGAGCAGCGCCGACACCCCGACCAGGGCCGCGGCGAGCACGGCGATCGCGGCGAACCACGTCAGCACCAGTCGCTTTCGCGAGGTTCGCCGCGGTGCCGGTGCCGCGTACGTTCCGGCCGGAACCGCGTATCCGGGAAAGAAATTTGTTGTCGGTGCGCTCATTCGGGGTCACCGCGCACCGGTCGCGCCTCGCGCCGCGCCGTGCGCGACGATCGCGACGAGGCCCTTGTCGCGACCCCGCACGCCGGACAGAACGCCATGTCCGGTACGACGTGCCCACAGTGCGGGCACAGCAGCGGTTCCTCCGCGCGGATCTCGTCGTGCGCCTCGTGCAGGAGTGCCAGGTGCAGACCGACGCGTAACAGCAGCAGCGCCGCCACCGCCAGCGCGAGGTACAGCACCAGCATCAGCAGTTGTGGGAAGTGGGCGACGTCGGTCAAGCCCAGCGCCAGGTACACCACCAGCACCGCGACCGCGAAGCCCACCAGCACCGCGCGCACCAGGACCGGGCGTTGGTCGCGCTTGCTCGGTGGACGCGTGAACCACAGTGCCGCGCCGATCAATCCGCCCGCGGCCGCAGCGGTCAACGGCACCGCCAAGCCGCGGATGCCCGCCTCGACCCACAGGCTTTCCATCGGCCGCTTGCTGACCACCCCGGTGCCGAACTGCGGGGCCAGCCGCGTCAACGTCGCCGCGGCCGTGAAGCTCAACGCACCCAGCGTCCCGATCATGAAGCCGTCCAGGGCTTCTCGCGAGGACGGTCGAATCGCACGGACCAGCACCGCGGGCAGCAGCATCAGGATGACCCCGCCGAGCGGAACCACGATGCCCATGCGCAGCATGCGCGCGCCGACGATCGCCGAACCCAGTCCGACGTTGTAGGACCTGGCGAACGTCGCACCCGTCAACATCACCCACCCCACGGCGAGCCCGATCGCCAGGGCGACGGTGAGAACCAGTGTGCCGAGCGGGAAGTCGCGAAACGCATCTGACTCGCGCAGGTACAGCACGAACAGCAGCGGCAACCCCAGCGCGGCGACAGTCACGAGCGCGGCGGGTAGCCGCAGAAGTGTGAAGGCGACCAGCGCCGCGACCAGAACGAGCAGGCCGATCCGGAATGCCGAGCGCGAGCGCTGCGGCAGATGCGGGAACAGCGAACTCGCGACCGCCAGCTGCAACAGGTGTTCGTCGGGCGCGGCGCTGAAATCGCGCGGCCGCAACCAATCCGGGCCCTCCCGCGGCCGCGGTGTCAGATGACAGCCGCACAGCCCGCAGTATTCTCCCGCGGGCACGTCGACCTTGCAGACCCGGCACTCGACGGTCGGGACGCTGTCGTCGTCACCCGTGCTCATGCGGCCGCCTCCTGCAGGATGAGGATGTTGCGCACGAGGTTGTCGACATCGGGCGTGCCGAGCCCCGTCACGAGGTCGTAGCCGGGCGTGGCGTCGGCGACGACGTTGCCGCCGAGCGTCACATCGCGGAAGGCGGGCAGCGGGGCGCCCTGCGCGATGCGGTACAGCAGCGGGTTCAGGTCGCCGAGCGCGCGTCCACCGTTGGCGAGCAGGTACTGGTTCATCACCGCGGCCAGGCCCGCCCAGATCGGCGCCGCCTGCGAGGTGCCGCCGCCGACCAACGGCGTCTGCGCAAATACGATCCGCACACCGGTGAACGGGTCGGCCACCGCCGCCACGTCAGGGGTCAGCCGCCGGTCGGTGTCGCGGTCGGGCAGCACGGAGCGCTGCCAGTCCGGGCGGTCGAACACCGCCGAGACGCCGCCCCCGGTGCCGACCGTCAGCGGAACGTCGAACCACGCCTGCTCGGACAGCCACCGGCCTTGGCCGTCCGTCGACAGGGTGGTGCCGCCGACGTCGGTCATCTCCGGGAGTGAGGCGATCGAGTCCAGGCCGATGTCGTTCTCACCCGGTGGCGAGGACCAGTCGTCGCCGCCCTTGCATTCGAGGCCCGCGAGGTCACCGCTGGCGTTGAACGCCGACGTGCCGTGCGACTGCGCCGTCGCGAGCGCCGATCGCACCGGGGCGAGGTCGGCGGCGGTGATCAGCCGGTCACAGCCCCAGCCGATCGAGAAGCTCCACACCGCGCCGGGGAAGCGCCGGTCGGTGTCCTCGAGCAACTGGCCGATCCGCTCGAAGGCCCCGTCGGCGGTGATGGTCGGCATGGCGCTGACCACGACCTTGCGCGCATCGGGTGCGACGGCGTGCGCCACCTGCAGGTCCATCGTTGTTTCTCCGCGCGGCTCGTCGAGTTCACCGACCACCTCGGGGGTGAAGCGGGGCAGGTCGTAGGTGTCGGCGAAGGTGTCGAGATCGTCCTGCGCGAACCCGTCGAACGCGAAGAACACGATCGTGGTGCCCTTGCCGGTGTAGCCGTCGGCGGCCAGCGGCGCGGCGTTGTAGGTGGTCAGCAACGCCTGCGGGGTCAGCCCTTTGTCCGGTACGTCGAGGGGCAGCGTCGGAGTGTGCGACGTGTGGTGCGGGATGTACCCGAGGATCCGACCCACCTGAGAAACCTCGTCGCGCAGCGCATCCGGGATGCCCGGCTGCACCGGAGACGCATAGAAGACCTGGCCGCGGCGCCCGCGGTAGTCGCGCACCTCGACGTCGAACGCCTCGGCGACGGATGCCGCGGACCCTTCCACCACGGCCCACCGATGTCCCGGCCGCCAGCGGACGGAGAGGCCGCGGTCGCCTGCCCAGGCGAACACGTTGGCCGGCCGACCTTCGTCGCGCAGCGCCATCGTCAGCTGGACCCCCTCGTCGCGGGAGGGCCCGAGGTCGGCCGAACTCGCCAACAGGTAGGAGTACGGGCCGGCGATGACCTCGCCGCCGTGTCGCGCGGATGCGGGGCGCAGATCGGAGACGAGGACGAATACGCCCGCCGCGATCAGCACCAGCACGCCGAGATGCCGCGCTCCCACGGACGCCAGCGTATTTCCCGGCCCGGCCCGGTGGAGCCGTTAGCGGTGGTCCGGGACCGCCGTCGGTGCGGGCGGGGCGAGCACGGACGGCGAGAACGGATTGGGTCCGGGAGAGATACGCGGCGCCTTGTCCGTCGACTCGACCGGCGGGGCCGGCGCGGCCGGCTCCGTGGTCGTCGTTGTCGTCGTCGTCGTGGTGGTCTCCTCGGGAGCCTTCTCCTCGCTAGAGCAGGAGGCGCTGAACATGACCATCGCGATCGCGGCGGCGCCGCCGGCGACGGCTGCGAGGCGACGACCGAACCGAGCTGAGCTCATGACGTGAGTCCTAACTGTCCCGACCTGTGCCGGGACATTTCAAGATCACCCCGACCTGGGAACTCTATCCGAAGTCCGGGACCGTCGCTCGGTTCGAATCCGCAGCTAGAAGCCTGCGGCTGCGCTAGGAGTTGGACTTCAGCGCGCCCAGCGCCTCGGCCAGCGTCGGGTAGAGCGAGAACACCTGGTCGAGCCCGGTCAGCTGGATCGGCCTGCTGGTCGCGGGCCCGTCGGCCACGACGGCGAAGCGGGCGGACTTGCTGACGGTCTCGTGCGTCGCGACCAGCGCCTGCAGTCCCGCGGATGCGAGGAAGTCCACCGCCAGCAGATCGACGACCAGCGCAGAGGGCTCCTGCGTCAGCGCCTCGGTGATCGCTGCCTGAAACGCCGGCACAGTGGCGAGGTCGACGTCACCGCCGACCGTCAACACAGCGATTCCGTCGTCGTGCGAGATCGACGTGGTTATCGGGTCATTACGTGACAACGGTGGGTCCTCCGGTCGGCGCCGCCACTACGACGGCAATGGGGCGAGCTTAACCCCTCGCCTCCTGCGGTAGATCAGTGCTTCGGCGGATCATGGTGCTCGACGCAGGCTAATGTCGAGGAAGACTTGTGCGCTCGGCGATTCCATTGTGAGCGCGACGCTGGGAGGGCCGACTGCCTCGAACATGACCGACCCCGTGGACTTCTACCAACGCTACGAACGAGAACGAGCGCGCGCCGACGATCTCGCCGATCGCGACGTTTTCCGCAGCGCTTTGGTCAATTCGCTGCAAGAAGGCTTCTTCGTCACCGACGCCACCGGCTGTGTGGTCGAGATCAACGACGCCTTCGAAGAGATCACCGGATACGGGCAAGGGGGCCTGCCGTATCCGATGCCCCACCCCTGGGCGGTCGACGCATTGGCCGCGGACGAGCGCAGGGCCGCGCTGGTCCGCGACGGCAGCCTGATCGCCGAGACCAGGATCCGGCACCGCGACGGGCGGGTGCGGTGGGTCGCGATCAGCGTCAACGCCGTACCGGATCACCACTCGCGGCGCGGTCTCTACGTGGGCACCATCCGGGACGTCACCGCACCGCGCGCCGCCGCGGAACGCGACCGGGCGATGGCACGGTTGGCGACGGCCGTGAGCGTTGCCAAGAACGTCGACGAGGTGCTGGCGATAACGCTCGCGCAATGCCGCATACCGCTGGACGCCCAGCGGCTCATCGCGGTCATGTGGCCGAAGGCCGACGGCGAGGAGCCCACGGTGCGGGTCGCCGGCGAACCGGGGGTCAGCTCGTGGCGGGACCTCGACGAGGACTGGCGCCGCACGTTCGAGGACGCCCGCACGTGGATCCCGCTGACCGTGACACCGGTCGGCGCGGCGCCCAGCGCGGGCACCACGCGCGGGTTCGTCGCGGTCCTCTCCGGTGCGCGCGACGTGGTGCTCTGTCTCGAGCACCGCATTCCGCGGGTCGTCAGCGCCGAGGACCGACGGCTGGTTTCGGCGCTCGTCGGTCACCTCAGTTCGGCCATGCAGCATGTCCGGCAGTTCGAGAGCGCCAGGGAGACGTCGCTGACGCTGCAGCGGTCGCTGCTGGCGCCGATGGACCTGCCGCCGGGGTTCGCCGTGCGCTACGAGCCGGCCGTGCATCCGTTGGAGATCGGCGGCGATTTCTACGACGTGCTTCCCGTCGGCGACGGCCGGATCGCGATCGTGGTCGGGGACTGTGTCGGCCGTGGGCTGTCGGCCGCCGCCGTCATGGGGCAGTTGCGTGCGTCGACGCGCGCCCTGCTGCTGACCGGGGCGCAACCGTCGGCGGTGCTCGAACACCTCGACTCGGTCGCGGAGTTCATTCCGGACGCGTACTGCACCACCGTGTTCGTCGCAATCGTCGACACGGTGGCCGCGACCGTGGACTACAGCAGCGCCGGGCACGTGCCTCCGGTGCTGGTGTCCGACGCCGCACCGCCGCAACTGCTCGACAAGGCTTGTTCGGTCCCGCTCGCGGTCCGGCATCCTGCGCCTCGGCCGCAGACGTCGCATCCGTTGTTTCCGGGTTCGACGCTGATGCTCTACACCGACGGCTTGGTCGAACGCCGCGACCGGCCGATCGACGATCAGATCGCCCGGATGTCCGCCGTGTTGGCCGATACCGCAAACCTGCCGATCGAGGACGTCGCCGACGCGGTGCTGGGCAGGCTCGCCCCCGACAGTGGATACGACGACGACGTGGCGATCGTCATCTACCGGACCCCGAGGGCTTCCCTCGTCATCGACGACACGGCCACGGCGCCGAAGCTGACCGAGTTTCGGCACCGGCTCGCGGCCTGGCTCGCGGCCAACGGCGCCTCCGAATCGGCGGTGTCGGATCTCATCCTCGTCGTCAACGAGGCCTGCTCGAACTGCGTCGAGCACGCCTACCGCGGACGTGAGCCCGGGCGCATGCGCGTCGAAGCGGATATCCACGACGCCGCAATTCACGTGCGCGTCATCGACTTCGGGTCGTGGAAGGCGCCGCCTCCCGATCCCGGGACCCGTGGCCGCGGCCTGCTGTTGATGCGCGCCGTCAGCGATCAGGTGGATCTCGACGGCACCTCGGCCGGCACTACCGTAGATATGACGTTTCAGTTACCGGAGATTCGCGTTTGAACCAGCTCTACCTGCCTCGACGGCGTCATCGTGGTATTACAAATATTGATAAAGAACGTCTGTCAGGAAGAGGCAGCGATGCGGACTGTGTGGCATGCACGGGGGCGGTGGGGCCCCTAAGACTTCGGGAGGTTCTGTGAACGGATTCGCTCACACTGCCGTCCACTGCTGCACGCTATTGCCGGTGGGGGCCTGAATGTCATGACGCGCAACCAGTTCCGGTTCGAGCCCGGAAGCAACGGAGTGTCTCCGGTCGTCACCGCCGTCGGCGAGATCGACCTGGCGAACGTCGACGAGTTCAGCGCGGCGTTGGCCCGCGCGGCGGCGGACAACTCCTCGATCACCGTCGACCTCACCGGCGTGACGTACTGCGACAGCGCCGCCCTTCGTGAGCTGTTCTCCGTCGCGGCGAACGCCAAGCTCGACCTCGTCGTTCCCGTGGAGGGCCCCATCACCACGCTGCTCGGCATCTCCGGCCTCGATAAGGTCGCGACGGTCACCGTCGTCGACTGAGCGGATTGTCGTGCCAGCACCGAGCTTTCAGCCCCGCCAACACCCGGAGCTGATCACGCTGTTGCACAGGATCCTCGAACGGTTGCAGGCCGATACTCCGAATGTTCTGGGTGTAGCGGCCACCGTGCACGACAAGCGGTTCAATGAGGATCCGTCCACTCTGGCGGCGCTCGGCATCGAGGAGGAGATGGTCGCCGCGCAGCTGTCGGGCCTGGGCGGCCCGGTCGCCGACGCACTGACCCACCAGGTGCCGGTGTTGAGCCTCGACCTGTGGACCGACGAACGCTGGCCCGACCTGGCCTTCGACGCGACGTCGGAGTGCGTGAGCGGGATCGCCGCCGACTTGAAGGCGGTCCACGGGGCGGCGGCGGTGCCGGGGTTCTGGCGCGACGACGCCGCGATCGTGTTGTCCTGCACGCTGTCCGAGCCCGCATCGGCCGTCACGGTGACCACGCTGATCGCCTACGAGCAACTCGTCTCGGCCGCTCTGGTCACGACCGCGGCGCAGAACGAGGCCGCGTTCGAGGATCTGCTGGCCGCGCTGCAGTCGCGCGGCGCCATCGAACAGGCCAAGGGCGCGTTGATGGGTTTGGTCGGGTGCGACGCCGAACAGGCGTGGAGCATGTTGCGCCGGGCCAGCCAGGAGTTCAACGTCAAGCTTCGCGAACTGGCGGTGGCGCTGCTGGAGCACATCAGCGGTTCGCCGGCCCAGCAGCCGGGGATCGCCGAACCGATCGCCCCGCATCAGGCGGCACGCGACGCCGCGGGGTTGCTGTGGACGGCGATGGCTCGGGACAAGCGGGGGTCCGAGGGGTCGTAGCGGGTTCTCGGCGCGGGTTCAGGCGCCGCGCTTGAGCGCCGCCGCGGCCTCGGCCTCGAGTCGCTCTTCGAGTGCGCCCTCGTCGCGGCCAAGCGCGACCGTGGCGGCCGCCATCGCGACGACGGCGGCCGTGATCGCAACGGCCTTCACGCCGCCGACGGTCATGTGCTCGCCGAGGACCACCGCGCCCAAGATGACCGCGACGACGGGTTCGAGCACCAGCATGGTCGGCACCGACGTCTGCAGGGATCCGGCGTGGAATGCGGACTGCTGCAGGAACACCGCGAGGACACCGAGGATAAGGAGCAGGTAGAGCGCCGGGGTGGTCAGCACCTCGCCGACGCCGTCGTTCGCGAGCAGGAACATGACGATCTTCGTCAGCAGCGCGACGACGCCGAACAGCAGGCCGACCGCGACGGCGAGCAGTACGGCGCGTTTCCATCCGCCACCGCGGACGGCCAGGATCACGCAGGCCGTCACCGCGATCGTGCAGACGACCGCGACGAGCGCCGACAGCGGAACCGACGCCTCGTAGTCGCCCGGTTGGGTCTTGGCCAGCACGACGAACACCGCCAGCGCGGCGGTGAGCAGCAGCGCCCACATCCACTCGGCGCGGGTGACCCGGCGGTTGGCGAGGCGGGCGCTCAGCGGAAGGGCGAACAGGAGAGCGGAGACGAGGATGGGTTGAACCAGCAGCAGCGAACCCTTGACCAGTGCGAGGGCCTGAAAGCCGTAGCCCGCGAGCGCCGCCGCGGTGCCGGCCCACCACAGCGGCCTGCGCAGCAGGGTCATCACCATAACGGTGCTGACGCCCTGCTCTTCGGGAACGTCCATGGTCGCGCGCTGCCGAACCACGATGCCGATCGCCAAGAAGCCCGCGGCGAGCAGGGCCAAGAAGACGACCAGCCCTTGATCTAGCACGACTGGCCTACCAAAGCGTTTCGCTCCTCTCCGGCCATGGCGCGCACATCGGACAAGCACAACATATGGATGGTGAGCCTGCGCGACGGGCTCGGCGGTGGCCGTTGCGAGGTTTGGTGCCCGGCCTATCGGGGCATCAAACCGATCATGAATTTGCGACGTGTGATTGTGCTGGTCGGTGCGGTGGTCCTTCTCGTCGGGGTCATCGCTCTACTGGTTCCGGTGTCGATCGCCGGACCGGATGGGCAGAAGATCTCGTGCGGCAATGCCATCGCCGCCGACGACTCCGCGGCCAGCCAGGCCAATGCCAACGACCCGAATCAGCTGAAGAACCTGCCGATCATCGACGAGCTGACCGAGGATCCGCCGGACTACGTCGCGCAGTGCCATTCGGCGGTCGGCGACCGCCGCACGTGGGCGATTCCCGTCGCGATCGTGGGCCTCGTCGTGCTCGTCGGCGGCTTCCTGGTGGGCGGGCGTACCGCGCGGGCGGGCTGACGCCAGTCCGCACGCGCTAGCTTGCCTCGCGGCCCCCGGCGACCACGCGCAGTGTCGGCGCCTCGTGCTCGGGAGCGATCCTGTCGTTGACCGTCGCGACGACGGTGTCGACGCGGTTGACCGCTCGGTCGCACAGACCGCGGACCTTGTCGCTGGCGGTGTCGACCTCGTCGGCCGCGCTGAGCAGGTAGGCCCGAACATTGACGCGGAGTCGCTCGCCCGCGGAGCGCACGCGTCGGCGCAGACGATCGTCGATCTCGACCGTGACATAGGGCATCACGCGAAGCTTCATGGGCCCACCCTAGCCGCGGGCGCCGAGTGCTAGAGGGGTCCGCGCTACTGCTTCTTGGTGGTGGACGCCTGGGCCTGCCTGGATGCTTGGGCCTGCTTGGCCTCCTTGACCGCCGCGCGGCCCTCCGGGCTCGCGACGGAATTACCCGGGCTCTTCGCCGTCGCGACCTTGGCGTTGCAGTTCAGGTCGAGCAGCATCGTGTTCGTGTCCGGTGTGAATGACGCACCCTTGACCCACGGCGCCGTCTGGGAATGGGTCACGATGCACTCGTCCTGCGGCAGCATGTCCCCGGATTTGGTTGCGACGACGGCTGTTTTACCCGTCCCGCTGATCTGTCCCGCCGCGTCGCCGTAGGTCTCACCCGCATAGTCGTCGGCACGCGCCCCGCCGGCCCCCAGCACCGCGGTGACCAACACCGCGGCCGAGACCGCGACCGTGTGGAGGCGCAACCTCGTCATGCACAGACAACGTAGGACACCGAGCTGCCACGGGGCTGAGAGAACGGTTCGGGTCTGCTCTCAGGTGCTGCGATCACGGCATCGCCGGCGCCGCTCGGTTGTCGCTGGTCTGTGCGAGTGGTCGGCCCGCCGACTCTCTCAGCGTGACGACCGTCGCGAGCGAGACGACGGCTGCGACGACCAGGTACCACGCAGGCGCCAGATTGTTGCCGGTTTCGGCGGTCAGCCAGGTGACGACGTACGGGGTGGTGCCGCCGAACCCGGCGACGCAGATGTTGTAGCCGATCGAGAAGCCGCTGTAGCGCACCGTGGTCGCGAACAGTTCGACGCCCGCCGAGACGGCGGTGGAGACGTAGATCGATTCGATGACCGCCAAACCGCAGTGGGCGGCGATCGCACCGACCAGCGAGCCGGAGTTCAGCAGCAAGAACAACGGATAACCGAACACCGCGAACGCCACGGACCCCGCGATCAGCATCGGACGCCTGCCGATGCGGTCCGACAGCGCCGCCAGCGGAAGGATCAGTATCAGCGCGACCAGGCTGGCCAACGTGATCGACAGGAACGCATCGGTCTTGGAGAACTCGAGCGTCTTGATGAAATAGGTCGGCAGGAACGTGAACACGACGTAGTAGCCGACGTTGAAGACGATGAACAGCCCGATCACTTGCAGGATCGGCCGCCACGACGTCGTAAACGCCTCGCGCAGCGGCGAGTCGGCGACTCGGTCGGTCTTGCTGAGTTCGGCGAAGTGCGGTGTGTCGTCGAGGCGCAGCCGGATGTAGAGGCCGACGAGGCCCAGCGGTCCGGCGATCAGGAACGGGATGCGCCAGCCGTAGCTCTCCATCGCCGCGGTGGGCAACAGCGCCTGCAGCAGTGTCACGGTGATCGAGCCCAGCAGGAAGCCCAGGACGCCGGACCACACCATGAACGTGATGGTCAACCCACGACGCCGTTCCGAGGCGAACTCCGCGAGATAGACGGCGCCACCGCCGTATTCGCCGCCGGCCGAGAATCCCTGCAGACACCGCAGCAGCAGGAGCAGCAGCGGCGCCGCGACACCGATCGACGCGTAGGTCGGCAGCACACCGATCAGCACCGTCGCACCCGACATCAACAGGATCACCAACGCCAGGACCCGTTGCCTGCCGAGCTTGTCACCCAGCGGACCGAAGACGAACCCGCCAAGCGGTCGCATGAAGAAGGCGGCCGCGAAGATCGCGAACGTGTTCAGCAGGGCCGCCGTCTCGTTGCCCGCGGGGAAGAAGTTGGCCGCGATGAACGTCGCCAGGAAGCCGTAGATCGCGAAGTCGAACCACTCGACGGCGTTTCCGATCGACGCGCCGGTGATCGCCTTCCGCACATCGCTTGGCATCCGACCTCCCGAAAGTAAGCGCTGCGCTGATCATTTCGCTTACCGGGCCGGTAAGCGCCCTACGACGATAACGGGCGCATTGTGGACGCAGCCACGGGTTCGCGCCTCTTCGGCCGGCGTCAGGCGTCATCGTCGTCGCCACGCGGTGGACCGTCCTCACCGCGCGGCGGATCGACGTTGCCGCGCAGCAGTTCTTCGGGGTGGTGCAGGCGGTTGACCTCGGGCGGATGGTTGTCGTTGCTCCAGGCGAGGCGGCCTGCATCGGTGACGGTGGTGCGCCAGCGGCCCTCGCTCACCGCTTTGTGGTCGGGCCCGCAGCAGAAGAACAGCTTGTCGGCGTCGGTGGCTCCACCATCGGCCCACTCCGGACTGTGATGCACCTCGGAGTGGTATCCGGGTTCGGTGCAGCCGGGCCGGGTGCATCCACCGTCGCGGGCGTAGCAGATGATGCGCTGATCGGCGGTGGCGATCCGTTTCTGTCGGCCCAAGTAGATCGGGCGCTCGGTGTGGTCGTCGAACACCGCCAAGTAGTGGATCGCATCGGAGGCCATTCGAATCACGTCGCGCATCGGCAGCACGCTGTTTCCGCCGGTGCGCGCCGGGGCCGGCATCGAGACGTACGGGTCGACAACCGCATGCGCCGCCTGGTTCAACTCTCCCAGCGAAGTGCGGACGACGACGGTGACGGGCACCCCGCGGTGGGTCCCCAGTCCGCCCGATGCGATTCCGGCTTTGAGTCCCAGCTTGATGCCGTCGTGGCACCGTTGCGCCATTGACCGGTCGTCGCGGGTGCCTTCGATGCTGCCGTCGGGCATGTGCCGTCCCGGTCGAACTGCGGCGCTTGCTGTTTCGACGTAGCACCGTGTTTCGGGATCGACCCAACCCGTGAGCCGCGACATGCCGTCGCGGCCCTGCGGGCCGAGCACCAAACCACGCCGGCGGGCCCGGTCGGATTCATCGTAGTGGCCGTCGGGATTGAAGATCTCATCGATACGACGCCCGATCACACGCACGGCATCGGCGTCGCTCTTGGCCGCCTCACGCACAAGGCTCGCTTCGACTTCTGTTCGGTCGGCCGCCGAGGTGTCGGACGGCAGCCGATCCATGCAGTCGGTGATCACTTTCAGGTGGTCCTCGCCGATGGCGCCCGCCTCGACGGCCTCGGCGACCGCGGGCAGTTCCGGCGGTATCGGTGCACCGGTCAACGCCGCGCCCGGACGGATCCGCGCCGCGACCTTGAATCGGCGCCGGATCTCCTTCGGCGCGATCCGCAGGCGCGCCCAGAGTTTGTCGATCACATCCGGATCCGCGCGGGATTCGTCAGGCGGGTGCACAAGCTCGGCGAAGACCCGGTACATCAGGCCTCGGTTCGCCCGTTGTTGATTCTCCAACCGTTCCGCCATCGTCAGCCGGAACGCACTGCCCACATCGACGGTGGGCAACTCTCGCAACTCGTCTTGGGCGGCATCGATCCGGTCCAGCAGCACGTGAGCTCGCTCCCGTGCCGCCGCGCCGTTGATGAAATCCGCCATACCTCAACGCTATCCACGGGCCTGACAGGACAGACCTCAACGCACAACCACGGCCGTATCTGTGGATGAATTCGATGTTGGGGATAACTCACCCGACGCCGCCGAAAATGTCGGTGCCTCCTGGTAGGCGGCTGCCCCCACCCCGTCAGCGAGACCGGCCCGAATGCGACCCGCCCGCCCAGTACGGTCGCGTCGCCAACACCACCGCCGCCAGCACCGCGAGCGGCGCTGCCAACGGCACCCACGGCAACTCTGGCGCAAGAACCACCGCCGCCAACGCGACGGCCGTGAACAGCAGCGCCCCAACGACGGTCGGCACCGTGACGTCGCTCGTGTACCGCAGCACCAGGTACGCCGCGCCTGCCAGACCACACAACGCCGCGTACACGGGGCTCGCCGATGCCATCACGATCACGGCCGCCGTCGCCAACACAGCCACCGTGGCGGCGACCCGAAACACATTGCCCAACAACACCATGACCACAGCCAAGCCGCACACACCCAGTGCCGCATCGTCGGCCGGCAACGCCGCGGCCGCCACCATGACGAAACCGAACGCCGTTGACACCGCCCGGTTCACCGTCGCCTCCGCACGGGCCTGCGATGATCGGGCACCAACTGCATCGCCTGGTCGAGCGTGTCCTCTTCGCGCCACGCCACGATATCGACGCCGACCGTGCCCATGTCGCGATACATGAACGACCGTTGCAGCGACCACATCCGCGCCACCAACGCGTCGCACCCCTCCTCGAACGGCGCCCCGTGCAGGACGTCGACCGCGACCACGGTGTGGCCCCGCTTGCACAGGTCGATCAACGCCAGCGCGAACTCGGTGTCGAGCATCGTCGAGAACGCGACGACGATGGCACCCGGCGGGACCGCGGCCCGCGGCGCCAGAGTCCCCGACGTCGTGTCATAACCCCCGCTGACGCCGAGCATCGCATCGAGCACCCGATAGAACTGCCTGCGCCCGATGTCGGCGCTCAACCATCGCGGATTGCGGTCCCCCAACGCGACGATGCCCGCCCGGTCGCCGCTGCGCAGCGCGCTCTGCACCACCTGCACCGCGCCGCGCGCCGTGCGCTCGGTGGCCTCGGTCGCCGGCCCCGCCGGCTGGGCGTAGTTGTCGATCAGCACGACCACGTCGACGGCCCGATCGGTCAACCGCTCAGTGACGTGCAGGCTGCCCCGACGCGCGCTTACCGCCCAATTCACCGCTCGCAGATGATCTCCCGGCACATACCTGCGCACGTCCGCGTACTCCACCCCCGGGCCCGTGTGCCGGGTCAGGTGAGTTCCCAGACGGTCGAGCAACTCGGTGCGCGGGATCGCCGTCGACTGCGGCGGGGCCATCGGGAACACGTACACGTCGGCGGCGTCGACCACCACGACGCCCTCGACCAGACCGCCCCGCGCTGTCACCGTCAAGTGTGCCTGCAGCGGATAGCGGCCCCAGCGTTGCGCGCTAACCACCACGGTCTGCCCGACCTCACTCTCGCGCTCCGCAACCTCCAGCGTCATCCCTGCGACAGAACCGCTGAGCAGGCGAATAGTCTCGCCCTCGGCTTCCGCCCACATCCTGATCCGCGCGGGCTCGTCTTCGAAGCAGCGGTGGATGCCGGGGTCGGCGTACACCCGCACCGCCGGAACTGCCCGCTGCCATCCGACCGAACACAGCACCCCGATCAACGGAGCGGCGAAGGCGATCAGCTGCCAGCGCGCCCCGAGCACCGCGACGGCCAAGGCCACGACGGCACAGGTCAACAATGAACGGGACAGAGGCGAAGCGCGCCACCGTAACTCGGCGTCGGTGCAGCGGGTTTCGATCACGGGTTGGTCCGTGGCACCGGCAGCCGGCGCAGCAGCTCGTCGACGACGTCACTGCCGCGTACCCGTCGCACCCACATCTCCGGCCGCAATGTGATCCGATGTGCGATGGCCGGAACCGCAAGTGTTTTCACATCTTCGGGCACGACGTAATCGCGGCCCTGCAACAGCGCGCGGGCGCGGGCCAGCTGCACCAAGTCGAGTTCGGCGCGCGGGCTGGCGCCCACCGCGATCTGCGGGTGCTGGCGCGTCGCGGCGGCCAGCGACACGACATACCGCAACACGTCGTCGTGCACGGTCACCTGTTCCACCGATTCGCGCATCGCGACCAGATCGTGGGCATCGACCACCTGCGTGACCGTCGGCTCGGCCGAACCGCGCTCGATGCGTCGGCGCAACATCGACGCCTCCTCCTGTTCGGAGAGATACCGCAGCTCGAGCCGGATCGTGAACCGGTCCAGCTGAGCCTCCGGCAGCGGATAGGTGCCCTCGTACTCGATCGGGTTGTCGGTCGCCAGCACGATGAACGGCGCGGGCAGCGCGTGCGTGGCGCCGTCGATGCTCACCTGGCTCTCCGCCATCGCCTCGAGCAGAGCAGCTTGCGTTTTCGGCGGTGTGCGGTTGATCTCGTCGGCGAGAAGCAGATTCGTGAAGATCGGGCCACGGCGGAATTCGAAGTGCCCCGACTGCATGTCGTAAACCGTCGACCCGAGCAGGTCGGCAGGCAGCAGGTCCGGCGTGAACTGCACTCGGGTGAACTGCAGCCCGAGCGCTGCGGCGAAAGACCTGGCGATCAACGTCTTTCCGAGGCCCGGCAGATCCTCGATCAGCACATGCCCGCCGGCCAGCACCGTCGTCAGGATCAACGCGAGCGCCCCACGCTTTCCGACCACCACCCGCCCGATCTCGTCGAGCACCGCCTCGCAGTTCGCGGTGGTCGCCGCCGCAGGCAGTCCTGTCGTCATACCCGCTCCAACCGTTGCAGGATCTCGTCGAGCGTCGCCCGGCCGGGCCCCGGTGACTCCGACCCGCGCGCGGCGACGTTCTCGGGGTTGACCCACCCCCACAGTTCCGGGCCGAACAGCACCTCGCCGGTCGCGTGATACGCGGCGCGATTACGGGTCCGTCGTTGTCCGGTCGCCAGTTCGAACTGCCGGGCGAGCATCGGCCGCAGGTGGCGATCCCAGTCGGTGCGGGTCGCCTCGGCGCGGCTGATCAGGGTCTCGGTGCGCGAGCGCCAGCGGCGTAGGGACTCGGCGGCGTCATCGGAAAGTGTTTGCGAATCGTCGGTTTCGGCCTCGTGAGCAAGCTGCCATCGCAGGCCGAGCAACGCCAGTGCGAGCGCGACGCCGGAGACGACGAGGATCAGATCCCGGTCTCGGCTCGCGACGGCGAGCAGTTCTGCCCCCGCCACGAACAGGAACGCCGCCGTCACAAGCCTTTTCACGTAGCCGCCTCGGCTGTGCGCTGCGGTAGCTCGGTCAACACGCGGTTGAGCACCTGCACCGCGGCGTCGCGATGTTTCTCGCTCATCACATGCGGCGAAAACCGCGCCTCCTCGAACAACTCGACCAGTCCGGTGGCGCTGTCGGCCCGCAACGCCCCGCTGGCGACCGCACGCGCGAGCACCTCGGTCGGGGTGTCGCAGGCCTGTGGCACCGCCCCGGGCACCCGCGTTAGTTCGCGTTCCATCGCGGCGTAGCAGGCGATGATCGCCTCTCGCGGTTCGCGGCTCAAATCGCCGATCTCGGCGAGCCCCACCTCCGCCGCGCGTGCGAGCGACGTCGTGGTCGTCGGCACCACCGGCGGCGAGTCCGCCGCCTCGAAAGCAACAGCGGGACCCGGACGGGGTCCCTGCCGCCGTGACGCGACCGCCGTCCCGACGACGATCAGCGCCATCAGCAGAAGCATCGGCGGAATCAGGTAATTCACCACGTTGCTGTCGGCGGGGTCGTCCTCGACGGGCGGACGGGGCTCTACCGGGCCACCGGCAACCTCGTCGGGGACCGCCGGCGGCGCCTGTTCGGTCGGCACCGGCAGGGAAACCCGGGACAACAGCGCGACCAGAAACACCAACGCGATGAGCGCCGCCAGCGCGACGAGCGCGAACCGCCATGACGGCCGCTCCCCCGATCGATCGCTTCGCGGCAGGCTGCCCATAGGCGCGGGACGCGGCCGTTTGTCCCGCATCCGCACAATGATCGCGAAGCCGATGATCCCCACCGCGGTGCACAACAGCGCGATGACCGCGACCAGCGCCAGGGGATTGCTCGAACGTGGCTCCACCTCTTCGGCGGCGCGCTCCACGCCGGGCACGTAGCCGCGCAGTGCCCAGGCGGCAAGCACCATGAGCGTGATCACCCCGATCACGCGTCGCGTCGACGTGCCGGTAGCGCCCATGGCCCTGTGGCCATCCTGACACGGATGGCCGCGGCCCGATACGTTCAACGGCTATGAGCATCACACTGCATGAGTCCCGCGTCGCCGATGCGCTCGACCGGATGTACGCCGAGGCCCGCTATCAGATGGAGGCGCTCCGGCGCGCCGACTTCGCCCGCCTGAACGAGGCGACCCCGCAGGAGCGCGCCGACGCCCTCAGCGACTTCTATCTCCCGGTCACACCGGAGGCGGGCCGCCTGCTCTACGCACTGGTGCGGGCGAGCAAGCCCACCACCGTCGTCGAGTTCGGCATGTCGCTCGGCATCTCCGCCATCCACCTCGCCTCCGCGGTGCGCGACAACGGCAGGGGCGCCGTCGTCACCACCGAGCTGAGCGCGGCCAAAGTCGCCGCCGCCACGAAGACCTTCGTCGACATCGGCCTCGACGATGTGATCACCGTACTCGCCGGCGATGCGCTGCACACCCTGCAGACGCTCTCCGGCGCAGTCGATTTCGTTCTTCTCGACGGCTGGAAAGAGCTGTACCTGCCGGTGCTCGAGCTCCTGGAACCCCGCCTGAGCCCCGGTGCGTTGGTCGTCGCCGACAACACGTCGATGGACGAACTCGCGCCCTATCTCGACTACGTCCGCGATCCGGCGAACGGCTACGTCAGCGTTCCGTTCCCGGCGCGGGAGAGCGACAGCATGGAGATCAGCTGTCGCGCGGTCACTTAACGCGACGCAACCGAGCCTTGGCCTCTTTCACCGCGGCCGCGGCATCGCGGCCCGCCTGCTTGCCCTTGTCGTAAGCATCCTCGGCGGCGGCCAGGCCGCGCTCGGCTTCCTGCAACCGGCGCTGGGCGTCTTGATATCGCAACCGCGCGGCGGCCAGATCGGATTGCAGTTCGGACAGCGCGTCGTCGGCCTCGGCCCTGGTGCGCTCTGCGGCGGCCAGTTCGGCGCGGGCCTTCTGCAGTTCGCGGCGCGCCGCCGCGTCCTTCGTGTCACGCCCTTCGGCGGCCGGCTCGTCGGCAGCGGGCTTCGGCTCCGGTTTGCGCTTGGTGGTAGGACTGAAAACTATTGCGGTGTCGCCGAACTCACCGAAGCCAGACCACTCCTCGGCCTTGGTCAGCCGCCCGAGCCGGTCGGCGACGTCGGGATCGGCGACCGCGGCCTGCAGGGTCCCGGTGACGTCGTCGCGCAGCGCCCCGGTGGGGTTCTTGAGCTCCGCCTCCTCGAACGCGGTGCGCGTCAGATCGTTGACCAGCCTGCGCTGTTCGGTGGAGAGCTCGCGAATCCGGTCGCCGTCCATCGCCGCGTGCGCGTCGCGCAACCGTTCGCCGAGGCTCTTCAGCCGTTTCTTCATGTTTTCGTCGCCGAGTGCGAGTCGGTTCACCACCCACGCCGCGGTGGTCGGTTTGCGCGCGGCCGAGATCCTCTTGGCGGCCTCGGCATCGCCGCGCTTCTTCGCGGCTCCGGCCAGCTTGGTGCGCAGCGGGGTGAAGTCCTCGAGCTTGGCGGCATACAGTTCGTCGAGCGCATCGTCGGCCATCGCCTCATTCTCCCAAAAGGCAACGGATCATCCGCCGCGATGAGCCGCGAACACGCCCCCGCTCGGCGATGATCATCGGGTGCACACAGCGCCCGGTACCACCTCGCTGCGTCCGGCCGTGGTGATCGCCGCGCTGGGCATCGTGTTCGGCGATATCGGCACCAGCCCGATCTACACCATTCAGACGGTGTTCAACCCGCACGATCCGCATCCCGTCCCCGTCGCGCACAGTCACGTCTACGGCGTCGTCTCGCTCATCTTCTGGTCGGTGATGATCATCGTCACGCTCACCTACGTCACGTTGGTGATGCGCGCCGACAACCGCGGCGAGGGCGGGATCATGGCGCTGATAACCCTGCTGCGCCGATGGACCGGCCGACACGGTCGACGCGTGACGGCGACGCTTGCGGCGTTGGGACTGTTCGGCGCCGCCCTGTTCTTCGGCGACAGCATGATCACACCCGCGATATCGGTGCTGTCGGCCGTCGAGGGCCTCAAGGTGATCGACCCGGGCCTCGGCGATTTCGTCGTCCCGGTCACCGCGGTCATCATCGCCGCACTGTTCTCGGTGCAGCGCCGCGGCACCGCGACGATCGGGCGCTTCTTCGGTCCCGTCATGATTCTGTGGTTCACCACCATCGGTGTGTGCGGCGTGCGGGGCATCGCCGGGCATCCGCAGATCCTCAAGGCTTTGTCGCCCACCTACGCCTTGGCGTTCATCACCGAACACTTCCACATCGGGTTCTTCGCGCTGGCCGCGATCGTCCTCGCGGTGACGGGCGCCGAGGCGCTCTACGCGGACATGGGGCATTTCGGCAGGCGCGCAATCACTTTCGGCTGGCTCGGCCTGGTTCTGCCAGCATGCACGCTGAGCTACTTCGGGCAGGGCGCGCTGGTGCTCGGCGACGAGTCCACGGTCGCCGCGCCGTTCTTCCTGCTGGCGCCCGAGTGGGGCCGAATCCCGTTGGTGCTGTTGGCCACCGCGGCGACCGTGATCGCCTCGCAGGCGGTGATCACCGGCGCGTTCTCGGTGACCGCGCAAGCCGCCCGGCTCGGATATCTGCCGCGGCTGCGCATCGACCACACGTCAGCGTCGACCATCGGCCAGATCTACGTGCCGTGGATCAACGGCGCCCTGCTGTTGGGAGTGCTGATTCTCGTCTTCGCCTTTCGGAGTTCGGCCTCGCTGGCCTACGCGTTCGGAATGGCGGTGACGGGCACCATCACGATCACCACGACGCTGTTCTTCTACTACGCGCGCACCCGGTGGCGGTGGCCGTTGTGGGCGGTGCTGCCCGGCGCGGGTGCGCTGCTGGTGGTCGACCTGATGTTCTTCGGCGCCAACCTCACCAAGCTGGTGCACGGGGCATGGTTGCCGTTGACCATCGCGGTCGCGGCGTTCACGGTGATGACCACGTGGCAACGCGGGCGCAGGCTGGTCACCGCCGCACGCGAACGCGCCGAGGGTTCGTTGCGCGGCTTCGTCGACGGCCTGACGCGGCGTGATCCGCCGCTGATCCGCATACCGGGCACGGCCGTGTTCCTGAACCGCAGCCGGCACACCGCGCCGCTGGCGATGCGGGCCAACGTCGACCACAACCACGTACTCGCCGAGCACGTGCTGATCGTCTCCGTCGAGACCGAGACGGTGCCGCGCGTCCCCGATGACGAGCGGATGACGCACGACGACCTCGGCTACACCCAGGACGGGATCGTCCACGTGGTCGCCCGGTTCGGTTACATGGAACGACCGAACGTGCCGCGCGCCCTGGCCCTGCTGGATCCGGCGGACACCGAGGGCCCGATCGATCTCGACAGCGCGTCCTACTTCCTGTCCAAGCTCGAACTGTGTCCCGGCGACGCCCCGACCATGGCGCCGTGGCGCAAACGGCTGTTCATCGCGACGTCGCACATCACCGCCGACGCGGCGGCGCACTTCGGGCTACCCCTGGACCGTACCGTGATCGTCGGCTCCCGCATCCAGCTCTGACGGGGTCAGGCCAGGCCGAGCGACGCCAGCAGGTCGGCCGTGCGCCACCAGATCAGGACCGCGAAGAGCACGAGCGCCGCCGCGCTGGCCCCCGCCTGCACCAGGTCGCGCGAGCCGCGCGGGGCGTAGACGTAGGCCGTCGCGATCGCCGCACCGGTGACGAGTCCCCCGATGTGGCCCTGCCAGCTGATGTTCTGCGAGCTCACCAGCGGAATGATGAACGTGAACGCCAGGTTGATCGCGATGATCGCGACCACCCACCGCACGTCCATGCGCAACCGCTTGCCGACGACGAAGATCGCGCCGAACAAGCCGAACACCGCGCCGGAGGCTCCCGCGGTCTGCGCGACCGGCGACGACAGCAGATAGACCAGTACGGATCCGCCCAGTGCGCTCAGCAGGTACAGGCCCGAGAACCGAAGCCGGCCCAGCGCCGCCTCCAGCGGTGGCCCGACCACATAGAGGGCCCACATGTTGAACAGGATGTGCGCGGGTCCGTAGTGCAGGAACGCCGACGTCAGCAGGCGGTAGAACTCGCCGTCGGCGACGGCGTAGGACTGCAGCACGAGCTCGCGCTGCAGCCCGGGCACCGCCATCTGCAGCGCGAACATCACCACGTTCGCGGCGATCAGCACGTAGGTGACCATCGGCTTGTCCGACGGCATCCCACCGAACTGGGTCCGCACCGGGCGGACCTGTTGGGCGCCGGCGTTCACGCATTCCACGCACTGGTGTCCGACCGCAGCGTCGCGCATGCACTCCGCGCAGATGTAGCGGTTGCAGCGTGCGCAGCGGACGTAGGTGACGCGGTCGGGGTGCCGGTAGCACGTCGGCGTCACCGGAGGGGTCGAGCCGGGAAGGGGTCCGGTCACAGCGTTCCGAACAATTCGATCCAGTTGCCGTCCGGATCGGCGACGAACATCCAGCCCATCCCCGGCACCGGCGCGAACTCGGTCAGCGGTTCGACGACGTCGTATCTCGAAGACGCGAACGCTTCGGCGACGCCGCGCAGGTTCTTCACGCCGACGGTGAAGTAGCGGATGCCCGCCTGCGCCCTGCCGCCTCCGGCCGCCGCGGGTGCCGGCGGCGGCGTCTCGTAGGTGACGAGTTTGACCACGCTGCCGCCCAGCGAGTACCGCCGCTGCGAACCGCCGGGGAACTCGATCTCGCCCTGGGGTTCGAGTTCGAGGAATCCTTCGTAGAAGGCGACCATCTCGTCGCGGTTCGTGGTGACGAGCCCGACTTCGAGGCCGGGGCTCAGCAGGTCCAACTTCACAGGGACCACCTTAGATTCAAGGTCAGAGCCCGTTGCGCCGGATAACAATTCGGTCACCGTGCACATCACGATCAATTAAAGATCGACAGCTAATTCTGAGAGTTCTCGAAGTTTCTGGTTGCGCGCTTATCGAATTCGACCGAAATTGCGGTACAGATCACGCCGTCGCGGTGTAACGCCTGCGTGTGCTCCGATTCCGGGTTCCGCGGCAGCGTTTGCACGTGTTTGCCATGGGTACCTTGGTTTTCGGGGACGGGGGAAATCAGCGACAAACGCAATGAAGGAAAGAATCAATATGAAATTCCGTGGTATCGCCGCGCGCCGGCAGATCGCCGGCGCCTGTGCCGCCAGCCTGCTCGGCGGCTTGGCCGCAGCAACCATCGCCGCGCCGTCGGCGATGGCCGCACCGGACTGCAGCGCAAGCGCCGTGTCCGGCACCGTCAGCTCCGTGACGGGTGCGGCCCGTACGTACCTGGACAGCCATCCGGGTGCCAACCAGGCCGTGACCACCGCGTTCGGTCAGGACCGCAATCAGGCCTCGGCCACTCTGCGCGGATACTTCAACGCCAACCCGCAGGAGTACTACGACCTGCGCGGCATCCTGTCGCCGATCGGCGACGTGCAGCGCACCTGCAACGTCAAGGCGCTGCCGCCGGAGTTGGCGTCGGCCTATGACGAGTTCATGGCCGGCTAATCCGGTTGATGATCAACGAACAAGGCCCGTCGCCGCAGCTCCCCGCTGCGGCGACGGGTTTTTTCCTTGCCACGCCCGTCATCCGTTTAGACTGGCTCGCATGACTTTGCCGCGACTTGCCGCCGCCGCTGCGACGGCGCTGCTCGCCCTCGGCGGGCTGGGTGTCGCGCACGCCCAACCGGACGAACCGCACCACACCGATACGACGGCGCCTGGCCCGCCGGCCGCGCCGGGGCCGCCTCCGGCCGCGCCCCTGACCGCGATCGACAAGGACGGCACCTACCAGGTCGGCACCGAGATCCTGCCGGGTACCTACGCGTCGGCGGGTCCCATCGACGGCGGCGCCTGCTACTGGAAGCGGGTCAACAACGACCAGGTTCCCGACAACGCGCTTACCAAGAAGCCGCAGGTGGTTCGCATCGAGGCCACCGACACCGCGTTCACCACCAGAGATTGCCAGCCGTGGCAGCAGACCAACGCCGCGCCGCCGCCTGAGGCCTCGCCCACCGATCTGCTCGGCCAACTCGGCTCGTTCATCGGCAAGGGAATACTGAGCGGCGGCCCCCGCTAGCCTGGCGGAGTGGTCGACCTCCACCCCGACATCGCCGCACTGCGCCCCCTGCTGGGCGTCTGGTCCGGCCGTGGCTCCGGCGAGTATCCGACGATCGAACCGTTCGGCTACACCGAGCAGATCGCGTTCGACCACGTGGGCAAGCCGTTCCTGACGTACCGGCAGAAGACCACCGCCGACGACGGCCGCCCGCTGCACGGCGAGACGGGTTACCTGCGGGTGCCGTCGCCCGGGCGCGCCGAATGGGTGCTGGCCCATCCGAACGGGATCACCGAGATCGAGGAGGGCACCCTCGTGCTCGACGGCGCGGTCATCGAGCTGGAACTGACCGCGACCTCGATCGGCCTCACTTCCACCGCAAAAAATGTTGCGGCGTTGGGTCGTTCGGTTCGGATCGACGGCGACGAGTTGGTCTACTCGTTGCGGATGGCGGCGATGGGCCAGCCGTTGCAACACCATTTGGGTGCGACCCTGCACAGGACGACCGAATGACGGCGCCGGACGGCAGGATCGAGGTACCCGCCGACCTCGACGCCGTGACCGCGATCGGCGATGAGGACCACTCCGAGGTCGACCCCGCGGCGATCGAGCGCATCTGGCAGGCCGCGCGCCACTGGTACCGCGCCGGTATGCACCCGGCGATCCAGGTCTGCCTGCGCCGCAACGGCAGGGTCGTGCTCAACCGCGCGATCGGGCACGGTTGGGGTAACGGTCCGTCCGATCCGCCGGACGCGGAGAAGGTTCCGGTCACCACCGAGACCCCGTTCTGCGCGTACTCAGCGGCCAAGGCGATCACGTCGACGGTGGTCCACATGCTCGTCGAGCGGGGCTGCTTCTCGCTGGACGACCGCGTGTGCGAGTACCTGCCGAGCTACACCAGCCACGGTAAGCACCGCACCACGATCCGGCACGTGATGACCCATAGTGCGGGCATTCCGATCCACACCGGCCCGCGGCCGGACCTGCGCCGCATGGACGACAGCGAGTACACCCGCGAAAAGCTCGGCGAGCTCAAACCGCTCTACCGGCCCGGGCTCGTGCACATCTACCACGGTCTGACGTGGGGTCCGCTGATCCGCGAGATCGTCGGCGCCGCGGCCGGACGCAACATCCGCGACATCCTGGCCTCCGAGATCCTCGGACCGCTGGGCTTCCGGTGGACGAATTACGGTGTTGCCCCGCAGGATGTTCCGTTGGTTGCGCCCAGCCATGCGACCGGCAAGGAGCTGCCGCAGCCGGCCGCGACGGTGTTCCGGCTGGCAGTCGGCGGGTCGCTGTACAAGATCATCCCGTTCTCCAACAGCCCGCAGTACCTGACCAGCGTGCTGCCGTCGTCGAACACCGTCTCGACCGCGTTTGAGCTGTCGCGGTTCGCCGAATTACTCAGGCGCGGTGGCGAACTCGACGGCGTGCGGATCATGGCGCCGGAGACGCTGAGGGCGGCGACGGCGGAGTGCCGGCGGCTGCGACCCGACGTCGCGGTCGGTCTGGCACCGCTGCGGTGGGGCACCGGTTTCATGCTCGGCTCGAAACGGTTTGGTCCGTTCGGCCGCAACGCCCCTGCCGCGTTCGGGCACACGGGTCTGACCAACATCGCGGTGTGGGCCGATCCACAGCGCCGGCTCGCCGCGGGCGTGATCAGCAGCGGCAAGCCAGGCCCGCACCGCGAGGCCAACCGCTACCCGGCGTTGTTGGACACGATCGCCGCGGAGCTGCCGCGAGACTGAGCTTGTGGGCGACAACACTGCGAAAAGTCACGCATATCTTCAGTTTCGCGGAGCCGACTCCGGGCGCACGCCGCGGTAGAAGCCGCGCCAGACGATCCACGGCATCAGCACGCGATCGATCGACCATCCGGGGAACCGGAATGCCTGGCCCTTCGGGGTGAACACCTCGAGCCCGTCGGCCTGCGGCCCGAGCACCGAACCCCAGCGCCGGGTCGCCGGCCGGAAGGACCGCAGTGGCTTTCCGGCGAAGTGGGCGCGGATGTTGTGGGCGAGCAGGCCGTCGGCGCGGTTGCGGGCCGAGGTCCGCAGCGGGTCGGTCGCCGCGACGTCCCCGATCGCGAACACACCTGGCGCACCTGGCACGCGAAGTTCGGGGGTGACCCGCACGAAACCGTTCTCGTCGAGCAACTCGCCGGGAAGCCATCCCGTATTGGGTGTGACGCGGCCGATGGCCCACAGCACGGCGTCGGCGGTCGCTGCCGGTTGTCCGCTGCTCCACTGCACCGGCGCGTCGGTGATCGCATCACAGGCGAAGCCGTCCGGCAGCACCGCGCGGTGGCCGGCGTGCAGTCCGACGCCCAGGTCGCTCAGTTGTGTGCCGATCCGCTGCCACACCCGCGGGTGATGGCCTGCGAGGGCGCGCTCCCCGGGAAAGTACAGATCGACGCGTTTGTCGGGCCATGTCTTCGCCAGGTTGGCGGCGCTGCTGACGGCCGCCGCGCCCCCGCCGACGACGATCACCGAACGCGCGGACGCCAGCCGCTGATGTGCGGCATCGAGGTCGTGCGTGATCTCCTCGGCCGTCTGCAGATGCGGTCGGCGCCAGAAGCCGTTCGTGACGCCGGTCGAGATCACCAGCGCGTCATAGGGCTCGACGACCTCGCCGTCGGCGGTGCGGATCAACACCTTGCGGGCCGTCGGGTCCAGGCCGGTCAGGATGCCGTGCACGGTGCGGACGCGGTCGAGTCCGTTGAAGCGGTGGAACGGAATCCAGTTGTAGCGGGCCCAATCCTGCGGCCTGCTGATGCGCATGCCGAGTTCCTGGCCGCTGAGCAGTCCCGGCTTGGCGGAGATCCCGACGACGTCGGCGTGCCGCGCGAGCTTGACGGCTGTCAGCACACCGCTGTCACCGAGGCCCGCGACGACCACCCGCGGGCGACTCCTGCCGTGTCGCATGCGGTCACCCTAGCCACCGGGCAGGCTGCCGACCTCCAGACCCGCCAGCTCGGACTCCCCGTCGAACACCACCCGGCCGAAGTCCTTGACCACACACCGCAACCGGCCGCCGAGGTGCTCGAAGTCGGTGTCGACGTTGCGCCGCTCGGCGGGCAGCGGAACCGGAAGCACGTGGGGATCGAGATGTGTTCCGTCACCCTGCAATTCGACCTCGTACCGAAGTGAGGTGGCGCGCATGCCCCATGTTCCTTCGCCGACGTCCGAGCGCACCCAGGCGGTCGGCGGGGTCAGGCGGAGCACCTTGTTCTGAAGCCGGACCACGATGCCGCCGACGTCCTGTTTGAGCGGCCCGAGCGCCAGCAGTCCACCGGAGAACGCGACCGAGACGTCGGCGTCGCCGAAGTCGTGCGCCTGACCCCACCACCACCGCTGCGGGAACCCCGCGCCCCAGTTGCGCTCGGTGTAGAGCTTGGCGCCGTCGAACTCCCAGTGGTCATCGTCGAATTCGACGGTGCCGGTGGCGGATCCGCCGAGCCGGTAGGGGTGCCAGTACTGGTTGAGAAACGGTACGACCGATGCGAGCCCGCCACCGGCCAGTGCCTTGGGCCACCGGACCGGATCGTCGAACTTCATGTCGACGCGCACGCCGGGAAGGTCCATCAGCAGCCGGTCGTATGTCGCGTGAAACCGGCCGTCGTCGGCGTCGAGCCGGAACGGGTCCGCGCCCGCGCTCGCGCCGTCCAGCGCCGCGCTGTACACCCGGTCGCCCGGATGCAGGGCCACCGCGGTCGTCGCCCAGTCGCCGTCGGGATGCTTGTTGACGCTGAACAACGCCACCACGACGCGACCGGTCGCCGCATCGGTCAGCCGCCAGAACCAACCCTCCATCTCGGTGCCATGCGAGGTCAGGGGATCGCTGAAGGGCAGATCGGCGCCGGTTCGGCGATAGAGGCCGGCGAACGGGCCCGCGATGAGCCTGGTCGCGTCCCGTGTGGTGTCGAGGGCGGTCATGTCCGCTGCTTTGACGGTTCGGCCCGTCGGCAAACCCTCACTGGGGCGGATCGAGCCGCACCCGGTACATGGACGGCCAGAACTTGCCGGTCAGCAGGTATTCGTCGCCGCCGAGGTGGGCGATGCCGTTGAGCACCTTCTCCGGGTCCTCCTCCTGCCCGGGCCACAGGCCCGCGGCGTCGACCACGGTGTTGACGCGGCCCGTCGCCGGATCGATGCGCACGATCTCGTCGGAGTGCCAGACGTTGGCCCACACCTGACCGTCGACGCATTCGAGCTCATTCAGATCGCGCAACGGTTGGTCGTCGCGGGTGACGTTGACCGAACCGGTCTCGGCGAATGTCGCCGGGTCGTGGAACCGCAACCGATCGGTGCCGTCGCTTCGGACCAACCGGTCACCGTCGCGGCACAGACCCCAGCCCTCCCCGTCGACCGGTGCCTCCCGCACGGGCGTCAAGCTGGCCCTGTCCCACTGCACCGCCACCCCGTCGCGCCATGTCAGCTCCCAGATCCGGTCGTCGACGACCGTGATGCCCTCGCCGTAGTAGTCGTTCGGGGCGGGCGTCGCCCGGCGCACCGCACCGGTGGCCGGGTCGAGTTCGCGCATCTGCGACCTGCCCTTGATGCCCGTGCCCTCGTACAGGCTGGGACCGCTGAGTTCCAGCCCCTGCGTCCACGCGTTGGCGTCGTGCGGAATCTCTGCCAGCACAACGGGTTTGATCACGGGCGCCGAGCCCGACGGCGCGGGTGTGTCGCTCTGGGCGGTCGGCGACGGGCCACCGCAGGACACGGTCGCCACCGCCAGCGCGATGACGGCCACGCGGCGGACAACACAGGCATACATAGGGCATATGCCTACCCGATGGCCGGGCGTCGCGTGCGGATGGGGCGAAACTGCGTTACTCGGCCAGGCGGGCCGACTGTCGCCGCCCCGGTTTCGCTCAGTGGCGTGTCAGCCGGACAGTGCGGCGTCGATCGCGCGGTAGATGCGCTGTTCGCTGACCGGTCGCGGGGTGCCCAACTGCTGTGCCCACAGGCTGACCCGCAGTTCCTCGATCTGGCGGCCGATGTCGCGGATGTCGGTGCCTCGGGCGCGCGCGGGACTCAACGCCCGCAGCAGTTCGTCGTAGGCGTCTTCGACGGCGTGCACCCGGCCCATCCGCTCGCGGTCGGCGGCGGGCGCGTGCGGCAGCCGGTCCAGCCGCCGGCCGATCGCCAGCAGATAGCGGCTCAGATCGCTCAGATGCGCCGCGCCCGTGGCGGCGACGAAGCCGCGCGGCAGCAACCGGTCGAGCTGTGCGCGGACGTCGGCGACGGCGTCGGCCTGCGCAGCCGAGGGCGCCGACGGCAGCGCCACCTCGACGTCGTTGGCCGCCGAAAGCACCTTCTCGACACGAGCGACGATCCCCGCGGTGGTGGGCACGAGGTCGGCGGCGACGCGCTCACGCAGCGCGGTGAACTCGTCGCGGGTCCACGCCGGCGCGGGTGCGAGCATGTCGGTTGCGGCGTCGGCGCAGTCCTCGAGCAGCGCCTGCAGGGAGCCGTCCGGGTTGGCGCCCAGCATCAGCTTGGTGCGCGGCGACAGTTGCCGCTCAACGGCTTTCACCGGTGACGCCACGGCGAGGCGCAACAACCTGCGGGTGCCGGCCCCCATCGACGCCAGTTGTTCGGCCGCCGTGGGGAACACGTGCAGGTCGACCGTGTCGCCCGCGTCGACCAGCGCCGGGTAGCCGCGCACGGTGTGGCCGCCGACGGTGTTCTCCACGGTCCGCGGCAGCGCGTCGAGGTCGTCGGGCCACGCGCGCAACCCGGTGCGATCGAGGCCACCGGCCACCGCGTCGGCGACCGCGCGCCGGACCGGGGCCGCCAGTTCGTGCTGTAGCGCCTCGAGGTCCTTACCGCGTGCGAGTTCCGTGCCGTCGGCGCCTTCGACGGCGAACGTAACGCGTAGGTGCGAGGGCAGCTTGCCGAGGTCGAACGCGTCGATCGGCACCAACACGCCCGTGCGGCGGTGCAGTTCGCGCTGCACGGCCTCGAGCAGCGGTTCCGCGCCGGGCGTGATCGCCGCCAGCACGGCACGCGCGGTGTCCGGTGCGGGAACGAAGTTGCGCCGCAACGCCTTCGGCAGTGATCGGATCAGTGCGGTGATCAGTTCTTCGCGCAGAGCTGGGACCTGCCAGGCGAATTCGTCGCCGCCGAGCCGGGCCAGCACCTCGACCGGCACGTGCACCGTCACACCGTCGTCCTCGGCGCCCGGTTCGAAGCGGTAGCTCAACGGCAGCGCCAGGTCGCCGGCGCGCCACGCGTCCGGCTGGCCCGCGGCCGCGTCCTCGGTTCGCAGTAGATCGTCGCGGGTGAACGTCAGCAGGTCGGGTGTGATGTGACGCTGTTTCTTCCACCACGCGTCGAAGTGCCGCGCGGACACCACATCCGCGGGAACTCGGGCGTCGTAGAACGCGAAGACCTCGTCGTCACCGACGAGCAGGTCGCGGCGACGCGCCTTCTCCTCCAGTTCCTCGAGTTCCTCACGCAACCGGGCGTTGTCGCGGAAGAAGTGGTGGCGGGTCTGCCAGTCACCCTCGACCAGCGCATGCCGGATGAAGAGCTCACGCGCCAGGTCGGGTTCGATCTGCGAGTAACCGACGCGGCGGCGAGGCACCAGCGGCAAGCCGTAGAGCGTCACCCGCTCGTACGCCATCACCGCGCCGCGTCGGGCATCCCAGTGCGGTTCACTGTAGGTCCGCTGCACGAGGTCGCCCGCGATGCGCTCGACCGTTTCGGGCTGGATGCGGGCCCCGATCCGGCCGAACAGCCTGCTGGTCTCGACGAGGTCAGCGACCACGATCCAGCGCGGCGGCCGCTTGGTCAGCACCGAACCCGGCGCCAGCACGAACTTGGCGTTGCGCGCACCCTGGTAGTCGCGGCCGTCGCCGTCGCGCACTCCGATGTGCGACAGCAGGCCCGCCAGAAGCGCGGCGTGCACCCCGCCGGGATCGGCGGGCTCGGGATCGTGGGACTCGGTGATCCCCAGATCCCGTGCGATGCTACGCAGTTGCCCGACCAGGTCCTGCCATTCGCGGATCCGCAGGTAGTGCAGAAACTCGTCGCGACACATCCGCCGAAACGCGTTGCCGGACAGCTCCTTACGCTGCTCGCTCAGATAGCGCCAGAGGTTGAGGTAGGACACGAAATCCGAATGCTCGTCGGCGAACCGGGCGTGCTTTTGTCGTGCTGCATCCTCGCGGTCGGCGGGCCGTTCCCGCGGATCGGGAATCGACAGCGCGGCGGCCAGCACCAGGATCTCCCGCACACAACCCTCGGCATCGGCCTGCAGGATCATGCGACCCAGCCGGGGATCGACGGGCAACTGCGCGAGCCTGCGGCCGGTGTCGGTGATGCGCCCGTCGGCGTCGAATGCGCCGAGTTCCTGCAACAGCTGCACACCGTCGCGGATGGCGCGCCGGTCCGGCGGGTCGAGAAACGGAAAGCCCTCGATGTCACCGAGATTCAGCGCAGCCATCTGCAGGATGACCGCCGCCAGGTTGGTCCGCAGGATCTCCGGGTCGGTGTAGCGAGGCCGCGCCGCGAAGTCCGCCTCGGAATACAGGCGGATGCAGACCCCCGGCGCCGTGCGTCCCGAGCGGCCCGCCCGTTGCGCCGCCGACGCCTGGGAGATCGGCTCGATCGGCAACCGCTGCACCTTGGTCCGGCGGCTGTAGCGGGAGATGCGCGCGGTGCCCGGGTCGACGACGTACCGGATACCGGGCACCGTCAGCGACGTTTCGGCGACGTTGGTGGCCAAGACGACGCGGCGCCCGGTGTGGCCGGGTTGGAACACCCGCTGCTGCTCGGCCGTCGGCAGCCGCGCGTACAGGGGAAGCACTTCGGTGTTCTTCAAGCCGCGCAGAGCTTCTGCGGTGTCACGGATCTCCCGCTCGCCCGAGAGGAACACCAGCACGTCGCCCGGCGGCTCGCTCTCCAACTCGTGAATGGCGTCGACGATCGCCTCGGTCTGGTCACGCATCTGCGTGCGCACCACCTCGTGGTCGGGATCGTCGGGATCGTCGTCCTCGTCGACCGGGACCGCGACCTCCAGAGGGCGATAACGGATTTCGACCGGATACGTGCGGCCGGACACCTCGACAATCGGTGCGTTGTCGAAGTGCGCCGCGAAGCGCTCGGGTTCGATCGTGGCGGAGGTGACGATCACCTTGAGGTCGGGGCGTCTCGGCAGCAGTTCACGGAGGTAGCCGAGAAGGAAATCGATGTTGAGGCTGCGTTCGTGGGCCTCGTCGAGGATCAGGGTGTCGTAGCGCAACAGCCGGCGGTCGCGCTGAATCTCCGCGAGCAGGATGCCGTCGGTCATCAACTTCACCAGCGTGCGGTCACCGGCCTGGTCGGTGAAGCGCACCGTGTACCCGATCGCGTCGCCGAGCGGACTGCCCACCTCGTCGGCGATGCGCTGGGCGACGGTGCGGGCGGCGAGGCGGCGGGGCTGGGTGTGTCCGATGGTGCCCCGCACGCCGCGACCGAGCTCGAGGCAGATCTTCGGCAGCTGCGTCGTCTTCCCGGAACCGGTCGCGCCCGCGACGATCACCACCTGGTGCTCGTTGATCGCCGTGGCGATCTCGTCACGGCGCTCACTGACCGGCAGGTCGGGATAGGTGATGGTGGGCACCGCGGCCGCTCGGGTCGCGACCAGCCCTTCGGCCGCGGCGATCTGTTCGGCGATTCTGGAGATCTTGTCCGGATCGGCGCCACGCAGCTGGCGCAGGCGCCTGCCGAACCGGGCGGCGTCGTGGATCGTCAGCCCGTCGAGGCGCTTGCGGAGCTGCGCGACAGAGGGCCCGGACACTGTGGCCAGGATAGGCGGCCGGTCAGGGAGTCGGCAGCTCGGCGGTCAGCGCGGTCTCCGACGGCGAGCCGGGCTCCGCGGTGTAGATGCACAACGTCTGGTCCGGATCGCCCAGCACCGCGACGCTCTCGTAGTTCACCGTGAGGTCACCGACCAGCGGATGGTGGTAGCGCTTGATCCCGTGCGTGCGTTCGCGCACGTTGTGGTCGGCCCACCACCGGCGGAACTCCTCGCTCTTGACGGCGAGCTCGCCGACCAGCTCGGTCAGCAGCGGATCGTCGGAATGCCTGCCGGCGTCCAGGCGCAGGATCGCGACGTTGTCGCGGGCCACCTCTTCCCAGTCGGTGTAGAGCTCGCGTGCGGACTCGTCGAGAAAGGTGAACCGCAACAGGTTTCGTTCCCTCGGCGGCAGGGCCTCGAAGTCGCCGATCAGCGCGCGGGCCAGCCGGTTGGCCGCCAGCACGTCCATCCGGCGGCCGAACACGAATGCCGGCGTCACGTCGTCGAGCGTCTCGAGCACCCGGCGGACACCCGGTCGCACCCGCTGCACGGGGGCCGGACGCCGCCTCGCGCGACGGGTGTTCGTCCGCGCGATCTGGAACAGATACGACCGCTCGACCTCATCGAGCCGCAGCGCGCGGGCGACGGCGTCGAGCACCTCGTCGGAGACGTTGAGGTGGCGGCCCTGCTCGAGGCGGCTGTAGTAGTCGACGCTCACGCCGGCCAACTGCGCGACCTCCTCGCGGCGCAGACCGGGGACCCGTCGCACCCGGCTGGTGCCACCGATCTCCACGTCGTCGACGCGCAGCCGCGCGCGCCTCGTCCGCAGGAACTCCTTGAGCTCGGCGTTGTGGTCCATGCATCCAGTGTGGGCGCACCGGCCGCCTCGCACCGCGTCAAAGGTGGACCTGCCAGTCCTAGGTACGCCGAACCGAGGCCGACGGGGGCTCGTTTTGGCCGCTCAGAAGGCCGCGCGCGGTTGTTGTCTCGGATGTGCGGCACTCCCGCCGCCATCGAACGGAAGAAAGGTTCCCGACATGACAACCCACACCACCGCCCCGCTGGCCGGACGCGTCGCCGTGATCACCGGAGCTTCCAGCGGCATCGGCGAGGCGACCGCCAAGAAGCTCGCCGCGTCCGGGGCCAAGGTCGCCCTGATCGCGCGCCGCGCGGACCGGCTCGACAAGCTCGTCGCGGAGATCGTCGAGGCGGGGGGCACCGCGCTCGCCCTCGCGGTCGACGTCACCGACGCCGACGCCGTGCACGCGGCGGCCGAGCGGGTGGCCGCCGAACTGGGCACCGTCGACGTGTTGTTCAACAACGCCGGGGTCATGCTGCCGTCGGCGATCGACGAGCAGCGCTTCGACCAGTGGCAGCAGCAGATCGACCTCAACATCGCCGGCTTGATGACCGTCATCGGCGCCTTCGTTCCGCAGCTGCTGAAGTCCGCGGCCGACAAGGGCGTCGCCGACCTGATCAACACCTCGTCGATCGCGGCGCAGAACATCTTCCCCAATTTCGCGGTCTATTCGGGCACCAAGGCGTTCGTCACACACATGTCCCGCACCCTGCGCGCCGAGCTCGGCGCCAAGGATGTGCGCGTCGCGACCGTCGAACCGGGCATCGTCGAAACCGAGCTGCAGGGCCACGTCACCGACGCAGGCGCCCTGGAATGGTTGGACGGCACCCGCGAGCAGATCGACTGGCTCGCACCGGACGACGTCGCCGAGGCGATCGACTTCCTGGTGTCACAACCGGCCCGGGTGAACATGCAGCAGCTGACGATCATGCCGACACGTCAAGCGTCGTGAGTGTCCGCGGTCGCGGTGCGGTCCTACCGGGGCCGCACCGCGCTACCGGAGGTCGCGTAAGCCTCACGGGCGGAGTCGATCTCGTCACAGAGGCGCTCGGCGTCGGTGTACAAGCCGCCGAAGATGGCCCACTGGGTCGGCCGGTCGAGCTCCCGGTTCTGAACGTGCTCGGTCAACTCGTCGAACGCCGCCCGGCAGCGACGGGCCTGCTCGGTCAGCGGCCGGCCGCTGAAGTCCTCGACCGTGTGCATCTCCCCCGCGGCGGCCACGGCATCGCGCACGGCCGCCAGCAACGTGCCGTAGCGGTGGAGGAATTCGTCGTGTTGCGCACCCGACTCGTCGCGCGCGACGGCGCGGGCGACCCCCGTGGCCACCCAGCGCAGCTCTTCACCGATCCGCTCGAGCGCGTTGACCGTCACCCTGTGTCCCGCCACCCCGGTGTCGGTGTGGACCACTAGGCGGCGCAGGTTGAGCTTCGTCGTGTGCACGGCGTGGTCGAGGGTGTGACGCGCCTGCGCGGCCTTGTTCGGCAGGGTGTCGGCGCGCCACCGCCAGTCGCGGGCCTCGTCGTCGCTCACCTCGCCGCCCGAGAGCCCGTCGGCCATATCCGAGAGCAGGTCGATCATCGACCCGCTGACCGATTCGACGGCGTAGCGCACGCTGCGGTACCGCAACGGCGGCGCGACGACCAAGGCCACCACGAGCGCCACCGAGGCGCCCAACAGCACCATCCCCGCGATCGAGGGCAGCGGGCTACCGGCCGAGGCGCCACCGGACGGCAACGCGAACGCGCCGTACGCGAAGATCGCCGCGACCGCGACGTTGATTCCCTGGCTGCCCAGCCGGTGCCACCGCCCGATCACGAGCGCGACGACGAGGATCGCCGGGAACAGCCATACCGCCACACCCCACATCCACACGACCGCGCCCGCCAGGGCGATGCCGGCGAGCATGGCCGCCGTGTAGCGGACGGCCTTCGCGACCGAGTCGGCGATGGTGATCTCGACCAACATCAGCGCGGAGAACGCCGCGAAGGTGGCGTGGGAGGACCCGAACACCTTCGTGGCCAGGAGCCACGCACCCGTGCAGGCGATGACACCCTTCAGCAACGCGAGCGCGGTTTCTCGATCGAGCCTCACCTGGGCCAAGGCGCGACGCAGACGCGGTATGAGACTGCCCACCACGTCGTGAGGCCTTCCCGCGCACCGCGGGGGTAAACCGTCAGGCCTTGTCGGGGGCCCAATAGTCGAGCATCTCGGCGAACGTCTCGAACGCCGGAACCGAGACGCCGTACGTCGCCTCCAGGTGGATGCTGAGCGGGAACCCGAGGTCGCCGACGCCGTCGATGACGCGCTTGTACAGGTCGACCATCAGCTTGCGCTTCTCCGCCGGCTCGGCGGCGGCGAGCTTCCTGACGAACTCCTGCTCCGCCGCGACGGCCGCGTTGCCCGGATCCTGGATCAGCCAGTTGATCAGGCCGACCTTGCTCTCCATCTTCGGCACGAACCCGAACGACAGCAGGATCTCCGGGCGGTGGTCGGTCTCGGCGGCGAAGTCGCGCAGGAAGCCGACGATCGCGTCCGAGTACAGCAGCTGGGTCATGCCGTAGGTGGCGCCCTGATCGCACTTGAACCGGAACCGGCCCTGTTCGCCGTCGCGGGTCGGGATGAGAATCGCCCCGCGGTTGGGCACCAGATCGGAGTAGATCGACAGCGCATCGGTGGGTGCGACGCCGGCGCCTTCGCCGTCGTTCATCGTGCGCGGCACCCCGACGAACGCGATGCCGTCGAATCCTGCGCTGGACAGGTCGGTGAGCCGACGGCGCAGCGTCGGTTCGTCCATGAACGCAGTGACCTGCGTGCACAGGCCGTTCATCCCGGACAGTTCGGGGGTGATGATCGCCCAGAAGTCGAGCACGTCCATCTTGGGCTTCATCTCGATGGGACGGTCGTCGTCCTCTTCGATCATGCCGGGGATCATCACGTGCCGGATGCGGCCGTCGAGACCCGTCTCGGCGGAGCATCGCAGCACTTTCTGCGCATCCTCCAACGCCTGCTCGTGCCCGCGTTCGACGTTCGGCGGCACGAGTTCGAGCGCGATGGTGTTCAGCGTCACCGGGCTGCTCCTCATCCGACGGTTGGTTCCCGCGCGCGGCAGGTAGGTGATCGAGAGCTGGGAATCGGCTGCGAGCCCTCGAGAGGCGGCGCCGGAACGCACTGTCTGTATGGTGAGGCTTCCCGAGGGAGCGCGGGATTGGAAAAAGTCGGGTCAGCGAGGACCTGCCGCGCGCGGGAACCAACCGTCGGATGAGGAGCAGCCCGGTGACGCTGAACACCATCGCGCTCGAACTCGTG
>NZ_LZJE01000061.1:0-14374 GCF_001666865.1 Mycobacterium sp. E136 | reverse complement strand
CCTGCGGTCAGATGCAACCGCTCACGCGGATCCGCCGCCCGCGCATCCACCGGCGTACGTACCGCCGGCGCCCAACGTCAATGTGTGCGCGAACGTCGGGCGGCGGATCAGCGTGAGCGGTTGCATCTGACCGCAGGTCCATCTGCTTGACTGACGGCCGTGGACCGCGCTTCGTTCGACCGTCTCTTCGACATGACCGACCGCACCGTGATCGTCACGGGCGGTACCAGGGGCATCGGCCTCGCGCTGGCCGAGGGCTTCGTCCTGGCCGGCGCCCGCGTCGTGGTGGCCAGTCGCAAACCCGACGCCTGCGAGCGGACCGCGGAGCATCTGCGCGGTCTCGGCGGACAGGCCATCGGCGTGCCCACGCACCTCGGGGACGTCGACGCCCTCGAGGCGCTGGTGCAGCGCACCGTCGACGAGTTCGGCGGGATCGACGTGGTGGTGAACAACGCGGCGAACGCCCTGGCGCAACCCCTCGGGGAGATGACGCCCGAGGCGTTGGCCAAGTCCTTCGAGGTGAACCTGCGCGGACCGGTGTTTCTCGTGCAGGCCGCGCTGCCCTATCTGAAGGCGAGCGCGAAAGCCAGTGTGATCAACATGGTCTCGGTCGGGGCGTTCAACTTCTCGGCGGTGACCTCGATCTACTCCTCGAACAAGGCCGCGTTGATGTCGTTCACCCGGTCGATGGCCGTCGAGTTCGCGTCGTCGGGCATCCGGGTGAACGCGATCGCCCCCGGGCCGGTGGACACCGACATGATGCGCAACAACCCGCAGGAAGCCGTCGACGCCATGGCACGCAGCACGTTCCTCAAGCGGCTCGCGTCACCCGACGAGATGGTCGGCACCGCACTGCTGCTGGCGTCGGATGCCGGTAGCTACATCACCGGCACGGTCATGATCGTGGACGGCGGCGGAACGCCTCGCTAGCCTCCCGCATCTCACCGCTGGTGGAGGCCAGGATCTGGCTGCGGTTCTCCAGGTGCAGGGCCGCCTCCAGGCTTGACGCCTCGAGGTTGGCCCACAGCACCTGCTTCGTCGACTCGAGGCCGAACTTCCCGTAGCCGCACAGCGTCTCGGCGATCGCCATGGCGTCGAAGACGACGGCTTCGTCGGTCGACACCCGCGACACCAGGCCGAGCCGCAGGGCTTCGGGCGCGTCGACCGCCCGTGCGGTCAGGATGAGATCGAACGCGGGGCCCGCGCCGATGATGCGCGGGAGCGTGTAGCTGACGCCGATGTCGCAGCCGCCGAGCCCCAACTTGATGAACTGGGTGCAGAAGCGCGCCGACTCCGAGGCGATGCGGATGTCGCAGGCCAGCGCGATGCCCATCCCGCCGCCGTAGGCGACGCCGTTGACCGCGGCGATGACCGGTTGGCGCAGCCGGTGGATGCGCGCGGTCAGGTCGGCGATGCGTTCCTGCCATCGCATACCCGAACGCGGGAACTCCGTTCCCTCGCCCGCCTTGTTGGGATTGGGAGCGGTGAGGTCAAGGCCCGAGCAGAAGCCACGTCCGGCGCCGGTGAGCACGACGACGCGGCACTCGTTGTTCGCATCGATCTGCGCCAGCGTCGCGTGCAGATCCTCGACGAGTTCGTAGGACAGCGCGTTGAGCTTCTCGGGGCGGTTCAGCGTGAGCACGGCGATGTCGGGACGCGGGTAGGCCAGTTCGAGGTGCGGCATGCGCACACGCTAACCCCCGCCCGGTTTCACACGCTGCTGCGCCATCCCTCGACGCCGACAGCGATCATCCGCAGCTGTTTGACCGCCACTCGTTTGATCTCGTTGAGCGCGGCCTGGTCGTGGGCGTCCTCGATGGCCTCGGCGATCACGATCATCGCGTTGACGAACAGGCTCGCCAAAATGTTGAGGTCTTCGCTGCTCCAGGAGTTCAAGCCAGGGAAGCGGGCCAAGTCGATCGCCAGCTCGGAGGTGATGAGGCGGATCTCGGTGCGGATGGCGTACCGCAGCACGGTGACGCCGCTGTTGCGTTCGCGTCCGATGAAGCGCCAGTGCTCGCGGCGTTCGTTCACGCCGTCGATGAGAATGTCGACGCTCGACTCGATGACCCGCTTCGGGTCGAGCCTGCCGGCGCGGGCCCCACGCAGCATGTCCCGCAGGCTCCGGAACGACTCATCGATCAACACGAGGCCGAGGGCCTCCATCGACTCGAAGTGCCGGTAGAACGCGGCGGGCACGATGCCCGCTTCGCGGGTGACCTCCCGCAGGCTCAGCGCGGAGAAGCTGCGGTCCTCGAGGAGTTTCAGCCCGGCGGAGACGATCGCCTGCCGGGTGGCCTCCTTGCGCTCCTCCCGGGACATCGTCGACTCGCGGGATCGTGATCGTCCCGACCGGCTCGGCCGTGAACCAGGCGTACGACTGTTCACTATGTGAAACCTACCACAACCTGGGTGAATGGGTTGACGAGGTGCTGCAGAAGGCGCAACGGTGTACATATGTTCACTCAAACGTTGACCCGGGGCATCCGGGACAGAGTGCTCGCGTCACCGCTGGTCGACCTGCTCACCGGGCCCCACGGCGTGGACCGATACACCGAGCTCGTCGCGCCCACCTGGACGCGGGGAGAGGCTCGCGCAGAGGTCGTCGCGGTGCGCCGCCAGACCCCGCGCAGCGTCACGCTCACCCTCGAGCCGAATCAGGCGTTCACCGGTTTCCGTGCCGGGCAGCACATCAACCTCACCGTCGAGATCGATGGTCGCCGTCGCACGCGGCCCTACTCGCCGGCCAACGCCGAGGGGGCTCGCTATCTCGAGCTCACGGTGGGGCGCCACGACGGCGGCCTGGTTTCCGGCTACCTGTGTGACCACGCCCGCCCCGGCATGGTGGTGGGTCTTGATTCGGTCGGCGGTGACTTCGTACTCCCCGATGACGCCCCGCGGCGCCTCCTGTTCGTGTCCGGCGGCAGCGGCATCACCCCGGTGATGTCGATGGTGCGGACGCTGCGGGCCCGCGGCTACGGCGGCGAGGTCGCGTTCATCCACTACGCCCGTTCGCTCGAGGACGCGTGTTACCGCGCCGAGCTCGACGCGATGACCGGTGTGCGGGTGCTGCACGGCTACACACGCACGGCGGCCGGATCCGACCTGGACGGCCGGTTCGGCCCTGCGCACCTCGCCGCGGCCATGCCGGCGCCCGACGCGGTCTTCGTTTGCGGCCCGCCCGAACTCGCGTCCGCCGTGCGTGAGCACTGCACCGACGTCCGCTCGGAGAGCTTCGTCCCGCCGACCTACGACCTGCCCGCCGAACCCTCCGGCGGCACCGTCACGTTCGCCGAGAGCGGGGTCGAGGTGACCGACGACGGTCGCCCCCTGCTGGAGCAGGCCGAGAGCGCGGGCCTGAGCCCCGAGAGTGGATGCCGGATGGGCATCTGCCACAGCTGCACTCGCCGCAAGACACGCGGCGCGGTGAAGAACCTGATCACCGGCGCGGTGTCCGCCGCCGAGGAGGAGGACGTGCAGATCTGCGTCTCGACTCCCGTCGGCGACGTCGACATCGCGCTCTGACCCGAAGGAGATCGACATGACCGTCATCACCGACACCCAACTGCGCGCCGCGCACGAGCCGCGCGCCCTCGAGAAGACCGTCGCGGGCAAGAAGGTCCGCATGACCGCCGAGCAGGCCGAGGCCTTCGGCCGGGAGCTCGATGCGCTCAAGGAACGCGTGATCGCCGACCTCGGCGAGCGCGACGCCACCTATATCCGTCGAATCATCAAGACGCAGCGGGCTTTCGAGCTCGGTGGCCGAGCGCTGCTGTTCGGCGGTGTCTTCCCGCCGTTCTGGCTGGCGGGCACCGCGCTGCTGGGCCTGTCGAAGATCCTCGACAACATGGAGATCGGCCACAACGTCATGCACGGTCAGTACGACTGGATGGGCGATCCGGCCATCTCCAGCCGCGGCTTCGAGTGGGACACCGCGTGCCCGGGGGAGCAGTGGCGGCACTCGCACAACTACATGCACCACACGTATACGAACATCGTCGGCATGGACCGCGACGTGGGTTACGGGATCCTGCGGATGAGCAAGGACCAGAAGTGGAGTCCGTACTTCCTCGGCAACCCCGTCTACGCGTTCCTGCTGATGGTGTTGTTCCAGTACGGCGTCGCGCTGCACGAACTCGAGACCGAGCGGATTCGCGCCGGCGAGATCACGATCGCCGACAAGCGCGAGATCCTCGAGGGCATCTGGCGCAAGACCAAGCGCCAGACGCTCAAGGACTACGTCGCGTTTCCGTTGCTGGCCGGGCCGTTCGCACCGTGGGTCGTCGCGGGCAACCTGACCGCGAACCTGATGCGCAATGTGTGGTCTTACATGATCATCTTCTGCGGCCACTTCCCCGACGACGTCCAGGAGTTCTCGGTCGAGGAGACCAAGGCCGAGACGCGGGGTCAGTGGTATTTCCGGCAGGTGCTGGGTTCGGCGAACCTCACGGGTGGGAAGCTGTTTCACATCCTGAGCGGCAATCTGTCGTTCCAGATCGAGCACCACCTGTTCCCGGACATCCCGGCGCACCGCCTCGCCGAGATCTCCGAAGAGGTCAAGGAGATCTGCACCCGCTACGGAATTCCGTACAACAAGGGATCGCTGCCGCGGCAGTTCGCGACGGTGGTGCGCAAGATCGTCCGGCTCGCGCTGCCGGGGTGAGCGTGGGTCAGGTCTGGCAGACCGGACACCAGTAGGAGACGCGATCGCCCGGGTTGCCCGGGCGGGGCGAATCCGACTGGATCGGCGTGCCGCACCGACGACAGGGCCGCCCACGTCGTCCGTAGACCCACAGGTCGCGACCGCTGCGGGTGTCTCCCGTCGTGGTCCGGTTGACGCGGGACCTGTTCAGCCACAGCATGTCTCGGGCCCGCTGCACCATTCGCAGCGGGTCCTTGACGTTGCCGACCGGGGTGGTGGGAAGGTAGCCGGTGACGAAGCACAGTTCGTTGGCGTAGACGTTGCCGACGCCGGCCATCACGCGCTGATCCAACAGCGCCTCGGCCAGCGGCCGCTGCGGGTCCGCGACGAGGTTGGCCTTGGCGGCGCGCGGTTCCCAGCCGTCACCCAGCAGGTCCGGACCGAGGTGGGCGACGGCCTCCATATCGCGATCGCGTGGCAGGATTTCCAGCACGCCGAGGTCGACGCCCGCGGCGCGGGAGTCGCTGGTGTGCAACAGGATCCGGATCTTGTACTCCGGCACCCGCCGAATCTGGCCGCCGATCAGCCAGGCGCCCTCCATCTTCAGATGCGAGTGGATGCTGGCGTCCCCGACCCGGATGAACAGGTGCTTACCGCGGCTGAGGACCTCGTCGACGACCGACCCCGTCAGGTCCACCGTCGCGAACTTCGGCACCCGCACGTCACAGCGCGTGAGCTGCTTACCCGCTAGCGCCTCGCGCAGTTTGGTGGCGGCGCGGTAGACCGTGTCACCTTCGGGCATGCGTCAGCGCCCTCTGTTCTTCGCGCAAGCTCTCATCACCGTAACCGCAGGCCGCGCGGCGTCCTGACGAAGCCCGCGCCAAGCAGTGCGTCGTGCACCGCCCCGCGCTCGCCCTCGGCACCCGGTTCGAGCACCGGCACCCCATTGACCTTCTCGACGAGGAACGAACCCACCCGACCGCTGCTGACCAGTTCGGCGAGGGCCCCCGCCGCCGCGATGTGTGCATCGGCGTCGCCGGAGAAGCTCAGCAGCGAGCGCCCCCCGCGCTCGAGGAACCACACCAGTTCACCGTCGACCATCGCGACCAGCGCACCGGCCTTGCGGCCCGGGCGGTGCGTGACGTCGTCATCGGACCGCCTCGTCGGCCACGGAAGCGCCGCGCCGTACGGGTTCGCCGGATCGGCCGCCGCCAGGACGATCGCCCGGTATTCGCGGTGGTCCTGGTCGACGCTGTCCAGATAGGTGCGCAACCGGTCGACCGTCGAGGCGACGGCGAACTGGGCGCCGCCGAGCGACTCGACGAAATAGCCGCGCTGACAACGGCCCGCGTCCTCGAACGCGGTCAGCACCTTGTAGAGCATCGCGAAGCCGCCGGGCACCCCCTCGGCGCCGACCGCACCCTTGGTCAGCACTCCGTGCCTGCCGAGAAGCAGCTCGGCCTGGAAGTGCGCGCGCACGGTCGATTCCGGTTCGGCGACGGGCAGCGCCGACCACCGGCCCGCCACCGTCGGGTCGGCGTTGCGGGTCTGGGCGTGCGCGACGCTGTAGCTGCTCAACCGGGGCGCACGCCTGCGCTGCCGGTGCGCGGGCGCGCTGCGCCGCCCGGCCGGCCCGCGGGTGCCCATCAGCTTCGCGCGCACCGGCGCGAACGTGTCGCCGGTGACCCAGCCCGCCCAGACCAGATCCCACAGCGCGTTCTTGTGGTCGTCGGTCGGATTGTCGGCGAGCTGCCGGAAAAAGAAGGCTCCGCCGCGATCGAGCGTCTCGAGGATCGCCCGGTGGACGTCGGTGAACTCGATCTCGATCGGGGCGTTCAACGTCAACGGCGCCGACTCGGCGGAGTGGAACGCGATCCAGCCGTCGCCCCCTCCGATCTGCCCCGCACCCGACCACATGACCTCGCCGGAGGCCAGGAGTTCGTCGAGCATCGCGGGCTGATAGTCGCGGACGCGCTGCCCGAACACCAGCGGTTCGACGGCCGACGCCGGAATCGGAACGCCCGCGAGCTGATCGATCACGGTCGCGAGACCGTCGACGCCGCTGGTGTGCGCCGAGCCGACCGACTGCCAGGCGGGCAGGAAGCGCCCGTAGGCCGCGGTGCTGACCGGTTCGATCTGCGCGCGCAGCGCGGCCAACGACCGGCGCCGCAAAATCTTGAGCACGTCGGCGTCACACCACTGCTCGGCGGCCGCGGGGTCCGAGACGGGCAGATCGGTGAACTCGCCGCGAATCAGCTTGCCGTCGATCGCCATTCGGCCCAGCACATCAGCGGTGACGCGCAGACCCAGGCCGAACCGGGCCGCCGCGTCGTGCGTGGTGAACGGTCCCCGGGTGCGGGCGTAGCGGCCCAGCAGCTCACCCAGCGGGTCGTCGACCGATTCGGTGAACGCCGTCGGGATGCCGACGGGTACGGCGACGCCGACGCCGTCGCGCAGCAGGCCGATGTCCTCGATGGCCACCCACCAGGTTCGGTCGGCGAAGGAGACGGTCAGCGCACGCTTGGCCCCACGCAGGCCGTCGAGCCACCCGCCGATGTCGGACGTCGTGCAGCGCTCGGCGATCTCGGTCTCGGTCAGCGGACCCAGCAGCCGCAGCAGATCGGCCACACCCTCGGCGTCGCGGGCCTGGCGGTCGTCGCTGAGGTGTTGGAGCTGTCGCGTGGTGCTCGTGATGACCTGTGGATCGAGCAGCTCCCGCAGCTCGACGCGGCCCAGCAGTTCCGCCAACAGCACGCTGTCCAACGACAGTGCGGCGGCGCGCCGTTCGGCCAGCGGGCTGTCGCCCTCGTACATGAAGGCGCCGACGTAGCCGAACAGCAGCGACGCCGCGAACGGGGATGGCGTCGTGGTCTCCACCTCAACGAGGCGCAGCCGACGCTGGGCAACGCGGTGCATCAGCTCCGTCAACGCCGGCACGTCGTAGACGTCTTGCAGGCACTCCCGCACCGCCTCCAACACGATCGGGAAGTCGGGATACTTGCGCGCGACGTCCAGGAGCTGCGCGGCACGCTGCCGCTGATGCCACAGCGGGGAACGTTTCCCCGGATGGCGGCGCGGCAGAAGCAGTGCGCGGGCGGCGCATTCGCGGAACCGCGACGCGAACAGGGCCGAGCCGCCCACCTCGGCGGTGACGATCGGCTCGATCTCGTCGGCGTCGAACACGAACAGGTCGGCCCCCGGGGGCGCATCCTCGGTGTCGGGCAGGCGCACGATGATGCCGTCGTCGGAAGCGGTGGGCTTCTCCTCGATGCCGTACCGCTCGCGCAGCCGTCGCGACACTGCGAGCGCGAGCGGGCCGTGCACCCGCAAGCCGTACGGCGAGTGCAGGATGACCCGCCAGTCGCCGAGCTCGTCGCGGAACCGTTCGACGACGAACGTGGTGTCCGACGGGACGACGCCGGTCGCTTGACGCTGGTCGTCGATCAGCTGCCACAGGTTGTTGGTGGCGAAGTCATCGAAACCCATTGCCCGGCAACGTTGGTCGAACTCATCCTTGCCCAACCGGGCGAGTTCGCCGGTGTAGGCCCCGACAGCCGCCCCGAGCTCGGCCGGGCGGCCGACACCGTCGCCGCGCCAGAACGGGAGCCGCGCCGGCTGGCCCGGCGCGGGGACCACCAGGACGCGGTCGTGGGTGATCTCGGTGATCCGCCAACTCGTCGCGCCGAGCGAGATGACGTCGCCGGGGCGCGACTCGTAGACCATCTCCTCGTCGAGTTCGCCGACGCGCGAGGGCTTTTCGGAGTCGGTGGCCAGATAGACGGTGAAAAGGCCGCGATCGGGGATCGCGCCGCCGCTGGTCACCGCGAGGCGCTGGGCGCCGGGGCGGGCGGTCAGGGTACCCGTGTCGCGGTCGTACACCAGGCGGGGCCGCAGCTCGGCGAACTCCGTCGACGGGTACTTGCCCGACAACAGGTCCAGCGTCGCTTCGAACGCGCTGCGCGGCAGGGTGGCGAACGGGGCGCTGCGCCGCACCGCGTCGAACCAGCGGTCGGCGTCGAGGGGTTCGAGCGCGCACGCCGCCACGGTGTGCTGCGCCAGCACGTCGAGTGGGTTGGTGGGCACCTGCATGGTCTCGATCTCGCCGGACAGCATGCGCTTGACGGTCACCGCGCAGCCGATCAGGTCGGTGCGGTGCTTCGGGAACAGCACACCCTGTGAGATCTCGCCGACCTGGTGGCCCGCGCGGCCGATGCGCTGCAGCCCGCTGGCCACCGACGGCGGCGCCTCGACCTGGATGACGAGATCGACTGCGCCCATGTCGATTCCGAGCTCCAGGCTGGAAGTGGCGACGACGGCCTTGAGCCGGCCGCTCTTCAGGTCGTCCTCGACGATCGCCCGCTGCTCCTTGCTGACCGAACCGTGGTGGGCCCGGGCCAGCAGGGTCGGCGCACCCGACGCCTGCCCACTGCCCATGATGTGCGCGGGAGAACCGCCCGCGACGCCGGTGTTGGGTCCGGTCTGCAGCTCCTGGCCGGTTCGTTCGGCGTGAATCTCGTTGAGCCGTGACGTCAGCCGTTCGGCGAGCCGGCGCGAGTTGGAGAACACGATCGACGAGTTGTGCGCCTCGATCAGGTCGACGATGCGTTCCTCGACATCCGGCCAGATCGTGTTGTTCTCCAGGTTGGCCATGTCGGGCACCGGCACCTGGACCGACAGGTCGAATGTCTTGGCCGCCGGCGGAGCCACAATCGTCGTGCGCGCCTGACCCGACAGGAACCGCGCCACCTCTTCGGGCGGGCGGACAGTGGCCGACAACCCGATCCGCTGCGCGGGTTTTTCGAGAAGTTGGTCCAGCCGTTCGAGCGACAGCGCGAGATGGGCGCCGCGTTTGGTGGCCGCGACGGCGTGCACCTCGTCGACGACGACGGTCTCGATGCCGGTCAGGGTGTCGCGTGCCGCCGAGGTCAACATCAGGAACAGCGACTCGGGCGTGGTGATCAGGATGTCGGGCGGGCGGGCGATCAGTTCGCGGCGCTGCGCCGGGGAGGTGTCGCCCGACCGGACTCCGACGCTGATCTCCGGGGCCGGGACACCGCTCCGGTCGGCCACGCGCGCGATACCGGTCAGCGGCGTGCGCAGGTTGCGCTCCACGTCGACGGCGAGCGCCTTCAGCGGGGAGACGTACAGCACCTTGGTGCCGGCGCGCGGTTCAGCGGGGGCCGACGCCAACCGGTCGATGGCCCACAGAAACGCCGCGAGCGTCTTACCCGAACCGGTCGGTGCGATGACGAGCGTGTTGTCCCCGTCGGCGATCGCCGTCCAGGCCTGGGCCTGGGCGGGCGTCGGTTCGGCGAACGTGCCGGTGAACCACTCCCGGGTCAGGTCGCTGAACCGGGCGAGGGGGGATTTGCTCATCGACTCCATGGTGCACCCCACCACCGACACTTCTTCGCCACTTCTCCCCGCGAGCAGACGCAAACCCGCCGCTTTTCGGCGATTTTTGGGCAGCTTTGCGTCTGCTCGCGCTGGTCAGCGGCGTTTAGGGGAGACCGCTTCGCGCAGGGAGGAGGGGATGCCTGGGACCCGACCGACCGCGTCGTGCAGCGCGTGCGCACACGCGTCGGCGACCTGACCGGCGTCGATCGACGGATCCATCAACCGTTGCCTGCACATCTCCAGGGTGAACGCGAGCCAGCCGTAGACGGTGATGCGCAGGTCGCGCTCGACCTTGGAGTCCAGCTCGTCGCCGAGCGCGGCGTGGATGCGGCTGAGGATCCGGTTGGCCTGGCGGTCGTTGTCGGTGTCCTCGATGCCCCGCAGCACGGGGTCGGAGCGGCCCGACCCCACGTAGGCCGCCCACGCGCCGTGAGGATGGTCGTTGTCGTACCGCAGATAGGCGAGCACACCCTCGCGCACCTGGTCGAAGAGGCTCTGGTCGGGCCGGGGTGGCGTGTTGGTCGCTTCGAACAGCCGCTCGCCCTCGGCGCGGATCACCGCGGCGAAGAAAGCCCGCTTGTCGGGGAAGTAGTGATACATCAGCGCCCGCGACACCCCGGCCCGCTCGGCGATCTCGTCGATGCGGACCTCGTCGTAGGGCCGTTGCCCGAACACTTCGGCGCCGAGCGTCAGCAGTTCGCTGCGTCGGTCGGCGGGCGACAGCCGCCGTCGGGGCTCGGCCATGCGGCCATCGTAGTGAACACATGTCAAACAGCGCTGCGCCCGGAGTATTCCGACCGCTGCGGGGTAACCCCGCGCAAGAACAGACATCGGAACGAGAGGCGATCGATGAGTTTCCCCGAACAACAGCAGTCACCGCCCGGCGTGCAGAGCGAGATGACCCCCGCTCCCGACTGCGGTGAGACGAGCTACCGCGGATCGGGCCGGCTGACCGGCAAGCGCGCGATCATCACCGGCGGCGACAGCGGCATCGGTCGCGCGGTCGCGATCGCCTACGCGCGTGAGGGTGCCGACGTGCTGATCGCATACCTGAACGAGGACGGCGACGCCAAAGAGGTGCAGAAGTACGTCGAGGACGCCGGGCGCAAATGCGTACTCGTGGCGGGTGATCTGTCGGACCCGGCGCACTGCCGCGCCGTCGTCGACCGCGCGGCCGCGGAGTTCGGCGGTATCGATGTGCTCGTCAACAACGCCGCCTACCAGATGACGCACGACACCCTCGACGAGATCAGCGACGAGGAATGGGATTACACGTTCCGGCTCAACATCGGCGCGTATTTCTACCTCGTGAAGGCCGCTCTGCCGCACATGGGTCCCGGCGCCTCGATCATCGGCAGCTCGTCGGTGAACTCCGACATGCCGAATCCGAAGCTGGCACCCTATGCGGCGACCAAGGCCGCCATCGCCAACTTCTCGGCAAGTCTGTCGGAGATGCTGGGGGAGAAGGGCATCCGTGCCAACAGTGTGGCGCCTGGCCCGATCTGGACCCCGTTGATCCCCTCGACGATGCCGCCGGAGAAGGTCAAGCAGTTCGGCGAGAACACGCCGCTGGGCCGTGCGGGTCAGCCGGTCGAGTTGGCGCCGGTCTACGTGATGCTCGCATCGGACGAGGCGAGTTACGTGACGGGTGCGCGGATCGCGGTGACCGGCGGCAGGCCGATCCTGTAGACCGAACTCCTACAATGGCGCGATGATTGAGTTGCGCGTCGAGCGCACCATCGCCGCGGCACCCGAGCGTGTATTCGACTGGCTCGCCGACCCGAAAGGCCTCACGGCGGCGCCGCTCGTCCTGGGCGCCAGGCTGGCGAAGGGATCGTCGGAGCTGAAGGCAGGCGCGGTGCGGACCGTGACCGGCGCCGGCATGTGGTTTGAAGAGGAGTACACGACCTACGACCCGCCGCGCAGCTACTCCTATCTCATCCTGCGCTCGGTTCCGGGTTTCGTGCACGACGGCGGGACGCTGACGTTCACTCCCGCGGACACCGGTACCCACGTCGAATGGGTGACGAGATACACCCATCCGCTCTGGTCCGGCGGAAAGGCCTTCGAACCGGTGAGTTCGCGGCTGCTCAGGTGGAACTTCCGCGCCATCCTCGACGGCTGCGCCAAGGCGCTGGAGACGACCTAACCGAAGTGCACGCCCTGTGCCAGCGGTAGTTCGGTCGAGTAGTTGACGGTGTTGGTGGCCCGGCGCATGTAGGCCTTCCACGAGTCCGACCCCGACTCGCGGCCGCCGCCGGTCTGCTTCTCGCCGCCGAAAGCGCCTCCGATCTCGGCGCCCGAGGTGCCGATGTTGACGTTGGCGATCCCGCAGTCCGAGCCGTCGGCGGCCAGGAATCGCTCGGCCTCGCGCATGTCGAGGGTGAAGATCGATGATGAAAGACCCTGCGGGACAGCGTTGTTTATTGCAATCGCCTCGTCGAGGGTGTCGTATGTCATCACGTAGAGGATCGGGGCGAACGTCTCGGCATGCACGACCTCGGTCTGGGCGGGCATGCGCACCACCGCCGGTGCGACGTAGTAGGCGCTCTCGTCGCCGACGTCGTGGCGCTGCCCGCCGATGACCTCACCGCCGTCGGCACGGGCGATCTCCAACGCGCGCACCATGTCTCGATAGGCCGTCTCGTGGATCAGCGGGCCGACGAGCGTGCCGTCGATTGACGGGTCGCCGACGGGGAGTTGCCGGTACGCGGCGGTGATCCGCTGGACCACGTCGTCGGCGATGGAGGAGTGCACGATCAGCCTGCGCAACGTCGTGCACCGCTGACCCGCCGTGCCCGCGGCGCTGAACACGATGGCGCGCACCGCCAGTTCGAGATCCGCGGACGGCGTCACGATCGCGGCGTTGTTGCCGCCGAGCTCGAGCAGAACCTTGCCGAACCGCTGGGCCACCCGCGGGCCGACCTGCCGGCCCATCCGCACCGACCCCGTCGCGCTGAGCAAGGCGACCCGCGGATCGTCGACGAGGCGTTCGCCGATCTCGCGGCCGCCCTGGATCAATTGGCTCACCTCCGGTGGGGCCCCGACATCGCGGGCCCCGCGGTCGATCAATGCCTGACACGCCAGCGCGGTCAGCGGGGTCAGCTCCGACGGCTTCCACACCACGGTGTCGCCGCACACCAACGCCACCGCCGCGTTCCAGGCCCACACCGCGACGGGGAAGTTGAATGCGGTGATCACGCCGACCACGCCGAGCGGATGCCAGGTCTCCATCAGCCGATGACCGGGGCGCTCGGAGGCGATCGTGCGGCCGTAGAGCTGACGCGAGAGCCCGACGGCGAACTGGCAGACGTCGATCATTTCCTGCACCTCACCGAGGGCCTCGGACGTGATCTTTCCGGCCTCCAGCGTCACCAGGGCCGCGACGTCGGCCTTGTGGGCGGACAGCAGCTCACCCAACCGCCCCACCAGCGCGCCACGGACCGGCGCCGGCGTCGTTCGCCACGTCGTGAACGCTTCAGCCGCTTCGCCGATCGCGCGGTCGGCGTTCTCGGCCGTCGTTTCCGGAACGGTGAACAGCACCTCACCGGTGATCGGTGTGCTGGCCTGCAATCCGTGCTCCCCGGGGGCGCCGAGGTCATCGTCGAAGCCCACGGCGTGGAGTGCGTCGAGTGCGCGCGTGCGCAGCATCTCGACGGAGGGGAGTGTCGCTGTCGCCATGGTCGTCATTGTGCTGCTTTCTCGTAGAGCTCGTAAGGGTCGTGGACGGGTCGGCCGATCCGGTCGGACAACCAAGCCGTGCTGTAGTCGAAACCACCGACCGATTCGTCGGCCCGTGCGTCGTCGTCGAGGTTCGACCGGAAGATGCCCGCCGCCGAGGCGGGCAGGAAATCCTCGTAGACAACCGGTTTCAACGAGTCGCCGCCGCGGTAGTAGGCCAGCCCTGATGCGGCCAGCTCTTCGTCGGTGGCCGGGAAGTACTGAGCCCAGACGGCGGCCGGATCCGGTGCGGCCATCGCGGCGTCGTAGCGTTCGCGGCCTCGGGGCGTCAACGCCACCCACATCAACCACCTCACACCGCGGGTGCTCGACATCGACGAGTTGTACCGCCGGATGACGAATCGCGGTATCACGATGATCGACGCGATCCAGGGCCCACCGCGCGTCGACGCACCACCGGTGCTGTTGCGGCAGACGTCTTTTCGCGCGCTCGCCGAGCAGCGGCGCTTTCGCGAGCCGGACGGCTCGGTGTCGGAGGGCGTGCTGCGGGTGCGCTTCGGCGAGGTCGAGGCCCGCGGGGTGGCGTTGACGCCCCGAGGCCGCGAACGCTACGACGCCGCGATGGCCGCACCGGATCCGGCCGCCGTCTGGGCT
>NZ_LZJE01000060.1:0-2105 GCF_001666865.1 Mycobacterium sp. E136 | reverse complement strand
GGGTGAGCCAGTCGAGGTCGTGGACGTCGTGATCCCCGACCCCGGTCCGGGTGAGGTGGTGGTCGACATCATCGCCTGCGGGGTCTGCCACACCGACCTGACCTACCGCGAGGGCGGTATCAACGACGAGTTCCCGTTCCTGCTGGGCCATGAGGCCGCGGGCACCGTCGAGTCCATCGGCGTCGGGGTCACCAACGTCGAGCCCGGCGACTTCGTGATCCTGAACTGGCGCGCGGTCTGCGGCCAGTGTCGGGCCTGCAAACGCGGTCGTCCGCACCTGTGTTTCAACACCCACAACGCCGCGCAGAAGATGACGCTGACCGACGGCACGGAGCTGACCCCGGCCCTGGGCATCGGCGCGTTCGCCGACAAGACGCTCGTGCACGAAGGCCAGTGCACCAAGGTCGATCCCGCCGCCGACCCGGCCGTCGCCGGCCTGCTGGGCTGCGGCGTGATGGCGGGACTGGGCGCGGCGGTCAACACCGGCGCCGTCGGCCGCGATGACACGGTCGCGGTGATCGGCTGCGGCGGCGTCGGCGACGCGGCCATCGCGGGTGCGCGACTGGTCGGCGCCAAGCGCATCATCGCCGTCGACACCGACGACAGGAAGCTGGACTGGGCGCGCGACTTCGGCGCGACCCACACCATCAACGCCCGCGAACTCGACCCGGTGGAGACGATCCAGGATCTCACCGACGGGTTCGGCGCCGACGTGGTCATCGACGCCGTCGGCAGACCCGAGACCTGGAAACAGGCGTTCTACGCCAGAGACCTGGCCGGAACCGTTGTGCTGGTGGGTGTTCCGACACCGGACATGACGCTGGAGATGCCGCTGATCGACTTCTTCTCCCGCGGCGGTTCGCTGAAGTCGTCGTGGTACGGCGACTGCCTGCCGGAACGCGACTTCCCCACCCTGATCAGCCTCTACCTGCAGGGTCGGCTGCCGCTGGACAAGTTCGTCACCGAACGCATCGGTATCGACGACGTCGAGGAGGCGTTCCACAAAATGCACGGCGGCTCCGAAACAGACCCGGTGCTCCGATCGGTGGTGGTGTTGAAATGAACGGCGGACCGATCGGCCGGGTGGTCACGCACGGCACATTCGAACTCGACGGCGGCAGTTGGGAAGTCGACAACAACATCTGGATCGTAGGCGACGACTCCGAGGTGATCGTCTTCGACGCCGCACACGATGCGGGGCCGATCGTCAACGCCGTCGGCGGCAGGCACGTGGTGGCGGTCGTCTGCACGCACGGGCACAACGACCATGTGACGGTCGCGCCCGAGCTGGGCCAAGCGCTCGACGCCCCGGTGCTGATGCACCCGGCCGATGACGTGCTGTGGCGAATGACACACCCGGACAGCGACTTCCGCACCGTCGCCGACGGCGACACCCTGCGGGTGGCGGGCACCGAGCTGCGCGCCCTGCACACCCCGGGTCACTCGCCGGGTTCGGTGTGTTGGCACGCGCCCGAGCTGAACGCGGTGTTCTCCGGCGACACCCTGTTCCAGGGCGGTCCCGGCGCGACGGGGCGGTCGTTCTCCGACTTCCCCACCATCCTCGAGTCGATCTCGGGCAGGTTGGGGAAGCTACCCAGCGAGACCGTCGTCTACACCGGTCACGGCGATTCGACCACCATCGGTGACGAGCTCGTCAACTACGACGAGTGGGTGGCCCGCGGGCACTAGCTAGTTCCCGCGCGAACCCGTGCCCCACTTCAGGATTCGGCGCTTCTCCGCCTCGAACTCGGCCTCGCTCAACGCCCCCGAATCCCGAAGGGCGGCCAGCTGCTTGAGCTGCTCGAGCCGCACGCCCGACTCATCCGGCTGGTAGGCCGACGCGGGGCGTGACACCGCGTGAAGCCTCGGTGGCCCGTCCACGTCGACGACCTCCTCCGGCGCCAGTGGCCGCGCGGCCTTGGCCGCCCGTGCCGACCAGAACAGCGCCACGATGAGCCCGAGCAGGCCGAGCGCGGCCAACCCGCCGCAAGCCCACGCCAGCCAGCCGTACGTGCTGCCGTGCCCGAAGGCCAGCCGCGGGTTGATGTATCCGTTGACGCTGCCGTCGGTCGAGACACGATACGTGCCTGGCTCGGCGATCTGCG
>NZ_LZJE01000059.1:0-28556 GCF_001666865.1 Mycobacterium sp. E136 | reverse complement strand
GGTGTAGTGGGTGATCAACAGCACGCCGCCGTTCTCGCTCTCGGCGTACCGGTTGACACCCTCGCTGACCACCCGCATCCTGCGTTACATCCAGCCGCAGTTCGTGCACGTGTTCGTCGACGGCCGCATCGTCACCTCCGGTGGCCCGGAGCTCGCCGACGAGCTCGAGGAGAATGGCTACGTCCGGTTCACGCAGACGGCGGCCGCGGAGGCGTAACCCATGACCGCCTCCGTTCGCCCACTGGATCTGGCCGCCATCCGCGCGGACTTCCCGATCCTCAAGAAGCAGATGCGCGGCGGAAACACGTTGGCGTATCTGGATTCCGGGGCGACCTCGCAGCGGCCGGTGCAGGTGCTCGACGCCGAGCGCGAGTTCCTGGTGTCCTCCAACGGCGCGGTGCACCGCGGCGCGCATCAGTTGATGGAGGAAGCGACCGACGCCTACGAGGACGGCCGCGCCGACATCGCGGCGTTCGTCGGTGCCGACCCCGACGAGCTGGTGTTCACCAAGAACGCCACCGAGGCGATCAACCTCGTGTCCTTCGTCGTAGGCGATTCCCGGTTCGGGCAGGCCGTCGGGCCGGGCGATGTCATCGTCACGACGGAACTCGAACACCACGCGAACCTGATTCCGTGGCAGGAGCTGGCGCGCCGGACCGGTGCGACGCTGAAGTGGTACGGCGTCACCGACGACGGTCGCATCGACCTGGATTCGCTGCGGCTCGACGAGCGTGTGAAACTCGTTGCTTTCAGCCATCATTCGAATGTGACCGGGGCGCTGGCGCCGGTCGACGAGCTGGTCTCGCGCGCAAAAGCGGTGGGCGCACTGACCGTGCTCGACGCGTGCCAGTCGGTGCCGCATCAGCCCGTCGACCTGCATGCACTCGACGTCGACTACGCGGCGTTCTCCGGCCACAAGATGTTGGGACCCACCGGGATCGGCGTGCTGTACGGCCGCGACGCTCTGCTGAACGCGATGCCGCCCTTCCTGACCGGCGGGTCGATGATCGAGACCGTCACGATGGAGGAGACGACGTACGCGCCGGCGCCGCAACGCTTCGAGGCGGGAACTCCGATGACGTCGCAGGTGGTCGGATTGGCCGCGGCCGCACGCTATTTGCGTGAGATCGGCATGGACGCCGTCGAAGCGCACGAGACGGAGTTGGTGGCCGCGGCGCTCGAGGGGCTGACCGCGATCGACGGTGTGCGCGTCATTGGTCCGACGTCGCTGGAGAACCGGGCCTCGCCGGTCAGCTTCGTCGTCGACGGTGTTCACGCACACGACGTCGGGCAGGTGCTCGACGACGACGGCGTGGCGGTGCGCGTCGGGCATCACTGCGCGTATCCGCTGCACCGTCGATTCGGTATCGCCGCCACTGCGCGTGCGTCGTTCGCGGTGTACAACACGCTCGACGAGGTCGATCGCCTGGTGGCCGGTGTGCGCCGGGCCGTCGAATTCTTCGGCAGGGACTGACGTGCGGCTGGAGCAGATCTACCAGGAAGTGATCCTCGATCACTACAAGCACCCGCACAACCGCGGGTTGCGTGAACCGTTCGGCGCGCAGGTCCATCACGTCAACCCGACGTGTGGCGATGAGGTGACGCTGCGGGTGGCGCTGTCCGATGACGGTGAGCAGGTGGTCGACATCTCCTATGACGGCCAAGGCTGTTCGATCAGCCAGGCCTCGACTTCGGTGCTCACCGACCAGGTGATCGGGCAGAGCGTCGGCGACGCATTGAAGACCGTCGCCGCGTTCAGCGAGATGATCTCCTCGCGCGGGACCGTCGAGGGAGATGAGGACGTGATCGGCGACGGCATCGCGTTCGCCGGCGTTGCGAAGTACCCGGCGCGGGTCAAGTGCGCGCTGCTGGGATGGATGGCTTTCAAAGATGCGCTGTCACAGGCATCGGAGAGATTTCAGGAGGCAGGATGAGTGACACCGCAGTGCCCAACGAGGAGCTGTTGTTCGATCTCGAGGAGGCGATGCGCGACGTCGTCGACCCCGAGCTCGGTATCAACGTCGTCGATCTTGGCCTGGTGTACGGGATCAACGTCGAGCAGGGGGAGCAGGGCAACGTCGCGTTGATCGACATGACGCTGACCTCTGCCGCCTGTCCGCTCACCGACGTGATCGAGGACCAGTCGCGCACCGCTCTGGTCGGCGCGGGCTTGGTCAACGAGTTGAAGATCAACTGGGTGTGGAACCCGCCGTGGGGCCCGGACAAGATCACCGAGGATGGCCGCGAGCAGCTTCGCGCGCTCGGTTTCACCGTCTAGTCACAGCCGCTCACGCGGCATCGGGTTCGGCCCGTGGCGGAGTGGGGCGCCGGTGGTGCCGGTTGGCCCGCGGTTGTCGGCTCGGATCCACCGATTTCGGTGGGTACCACAGCGTTTGGCCTAGGGATTCTTCGTCGTAGCGTCTGCGACCCTGCCATTCCTGTTCGCTTCGCCCAGCGAGGCCGTGGCTCTGTTCACACAGGAACGTCAACCGGTCGATATCCGTCGTGCCGTCGGGCGCCCACTCGATGAGGTGGTGCACCTGCGAGTGATAACCGGGTTGATCGCAACCCGGCATCGTGCATCCGCCGTCGACGGCGTGCAATACGATTCGTTGGTCCGCGGACGCCAGCCGTTGTGAACGTCCGAGAAAAATGGGCCGTCCAGACTTTTCGTCGTAGATGTACAGATAGTGGTGCGCGTGCGCGGCCATCCGCAGCGCAACCTCCACGGGCACGGTGGAACCGCCGCCCGTCACCGCCACACCGGCCGCCGACTCCAACTGTTGCAACGTCATGGTGACGATCGCCGTCACCGGCAACCCCCGATGCTTGCCGAGCTCACCCGACGCCAACAGCGCGCGCCACGAGGCCTTCACCGCGTCGTGATTGCGTTGCGCGGTGGTCCGGGTGTCGGTGGCCGCCGCGACGGGATCCGGATCGCCGTCGACGGAAGGTAGCGGATCGGCGGAATTGCACATGCCCGGGCGGGCTTTCGCGGCGAGCAGTATTTCGAGGTAGCTGCGCGCCTCGGCATCGACGCAGAAACGTCCGCGACTCATACCGTCGGCGTCTTGAGGGCCGAGCGTGAAGCCGCGGCGGGCGGCTCGGCTGCGTTCGCGCGTCGCCGGGTCGGAGTGTTCGATGTCGAAGCCGACCAACAAGTTCGCCGCCTCGCGGCGCAGCACCTCTGGCCGTTCGGCGACCGCGATGGCGGCCAGCTCCAGGTCGAAGTGCTCGCGATCCTGTCGAGTGGCGCTGTCGGGGAGCTTGTCGACGGTGTCGCGGATGATGCGCAGATGTTCGGCCCCGATGAGCCCGTGCCGCGCGGCCTGGGACGTCGCGGGCAGCGTCGGCGTCTGGTCGGAAAGGGCAGTGGCCATGGCGATTCGAGCACCGGCATCCGTCGCCGAGATGTGCAGCTGGTTGGCCAGGTGATCTCGTAACCTATCGCCGCCGGCGGGGACACGGGCGGCCCTGAGCCGGTTGATGATGTCGAAACCAACCGTTGGCAATTGCCGTTGGCAGGACTCGAGAATGCTCAGCAGCGAGTCGAGCATCTGGACGGGCAGTTCGTCCCAGGGCAGCTCGGCGATGTCCGCGATGGCCGACTCCAGGCGCTGGGCCCGGGCCGCGGCCTCGTCGAGATCGATCGCCATCGCCGACCTCCCTTCGATCCGAACCTGTGTTGATTCTGGCAGAGGGGTCTGACAACTGAATCGCCCTTTGAATCACGGCGTGCACAAACCTGTGCCGCCGTGACCGGATCGGGAATTGTCGAACTTCGTGTCTTCAGCGACCGATGTCTCGACCGAACAGGCAAGCCCGGTAACCGATCCTACGGCGGACGCGTCGAGGGTCCGCACCGCGCTCGTCGCCAGCCTCGTCGGGACCACGATCGAGTGGTACGACTTCTTCCTCTACGCGACCGCGGCCAGCCTGGTCTTCAATCAGGCGTTCTTTCCCGATCAGAGCTCTCTGGTCGGGACGCTGCTGTCGTTCGCGACGTTCGCGGTCGGGTTCGTCGTCCGGCCGATTGGCGGGTTCGTGTTCGGTCACGTCGGCGACCGGATCGGCAGGAAGAAGACACTGGCGCTCACCATGGTCCTGATGGGCGGAGCGACCGCCCTGATGGGGGTGTTGCCCACCGCCGCGCAGATCGGCGTGCTCGCGCCCATTTTGTTGGTGCTGTTGCGCGTCATCCAGGGTTTTGCGCTCGGCGGCGAGTGGGCGGGTGCGATTCTGCTCGCCGTCGAACACAGCCCTCCGCGCAGACGTGGGATCGCGGGCAGCGTGCCTCAGGTCGGCCTGGCGCTGGGCCTCGCGCTGGGCACCGGTGTGTTCGCGCTGCTTCAAATCGCCCTGCCCGACGACGCTTTCGAGTCGTACGGCTGGCGGATCGCGTTCCTGATCAGCATCGTGCTGGTGGTGTTCGGCTTCATCGTGCGGTGGAAGGCGACCGAGACCCCGGCCTTCGAGAAGGTCCGCGACGAGGACGACCGCTCGGCGGTACCGCTGCGCGACGTCTTCCGTCGGCCCGCGCTGCGCAACACGGTGCTGGGTCTGTTGTCGCGGTGGGGCGAGGGCGCGGCGTTCAACACGTGGGGCGTGTTCGCGATCTCGTATGCGACCGGCACGCTCAAACTCGAGCGGGTACCGGTGCTGATCGCCGTAACCGTCGCCGCACTGTTGATGGCAGTACTGCTTCCGGTCTCCGGATTGCTGACTGACCGGTTCGGCGCGAAAACGGTGTACGCGAGCGGAATCGTGGCCTACGCGGTCGCGGTGTTCCCGGTGTTCACGTTGTTCAACACCGGCAGCATGACGGCCTACGCAGTCGGAATGCTGGTGGTGTTCGGCGTGATTCACGCGTGGTTCTACGGAGCCCAGGGAACGCTCTACGCGTCGTTGTATCCGGCGCGGATCCGCTACACCGGGCTGTCGACGGTGTACCAGTTGTCGGGGGTGTATTCCTCCGGGCTGACCCCTCTCATCCTGACCGCGTTGATCGCGGCGACGAACCAGTCGCCGTGGCTGGCGTGCACCTACCTCGTGGCCACCGCGTTGATCAGCGTGGTGGCGACGCTGTTGTTGCGGCCGAAGGCGTTGACGGAAATCTGAATGCGCGCTCCGAGCGCTGATACGCGGGCCAGAATGACTTCGTGGTCACGGTGCCTGCGGTCGTCTGGCGGGGCGGGTTCGCCCGTCGCGCGCTGACGGTCGGGGGCTGTGTCGGGCTCTGCCTCGGTGCGCTGGCATGGCTGGACTCCGGCTTCCTTCTCAGCGGTGTGATCGTCACGGTCGTCGTCGGCACTTTCTACGGCATCTGGATGGCGCGCCGCATGGACCGGTACTGGCCGGGAGCGAAAGCGCTCTCGGGCGACGAACGGGTCGCCGTGGTTCGCTCGGTCCGCGGCGGTACGAGTCTCGACGAGTCACGGTTGGCGGAACCCCGGATCGACTACGCCCGCGGTTTGTGCGTCGCGGCGGAGGAGGCGCGTCCGCTGCGGTGGGTGCTCGTCGTCGTCCTGGTCGTCGCACTGTGCGTGGCGGCCTGGGACGCCGTCTACGGCTCCTGGGGTAGCGCGGTCGCCTCGGTCATCTACCTGGTCGCGCTGCTGGTGGAGATGTTCTGGTGGCCGAGGCGGCAGTCCCGGCTCGTGGCCCACGCTCGTACCCTCGATGCGGTATGACGCACCCCTACGTCGCCACCCGCCGCCAACTGCGCTGGGTCGCCGAAAGCCTGATTGCCGGCCCGCAGTTCCGCACCGCGGGCACCATCAGGCTCGCCGTGCGTCCAGACGGGTTCACCGCGGCCGCCATACCCCTCTCTGTGCAGGGCACCGACCTGGTGTTTGCGAACGGCAGCATTCCGTTGTCCGGGCCCGTCGCGGCGATCGCCGAAGAGGCGGGCGTCACCCCCGGACCTCCCGACGGTGTGTACCGGATCGTCGACCCGTTGCCGGTCGACGCCGAACTCGACCTCGATCCAAACGCTGCGGCTTGGCTGCAACGCGCCCACTACGCCGGCGGCTATGCTCTGAAAAATATTCTGCCCCAACAGCATCCGACACTGTGGCCGGAACACTTCGACGTCGCCGTGACCGAGGACGAGGTCAACTACGGCGTATCGGCCGGCGACGAGACCCACCCGACCCCCTACGCGTACGTCGGGCCGTGGCGGAAGCGCGCCGGACAATTCTGGAACGCTCCGTTCGGGGCGCTCTATCCGCTCGAGGCCGGGCACGACATCGACGCGCTCACGGCTGTGATCGCGGATTTCTTCGAGCGTGGCCGCACCGAACTGGGTATTCGTCCGTAGGCTGGGAACACACAGCTGACCGTCAGCGTTAGGAACTTACGTGGCTACCCAAGACATCACCGCCGAACAATTCAACGACACCATCAACGACAACGAGATCGTGCTGGTGGACTTCTGGGCGTCGTGGTGTGGCCCTTGTAAGGCATTCGCACCGACGTTCGCGGCATCGTCCGAACAGCATCCCGACGTCGTGTACGCCAAGGTCGACACCGAGGCCGAGCAGGCGCTCGCCGCGGCCGCCGACATCCGGTCCATCCCGACGTTGATGGCCTTCAAGAAGGGCAAGCTGGTGTTCAACCAGGCCGGCGCGTTGCCGCCCGCGGCCCTCGAAGAGCTGGTGCAGCGCGTCAAGGAGTTCGACATCGACGCCGCGATCGCCGCCCAGAACAACGGCCAGCCGGAGTAAGCCCCGCACGCGATAGCGTGCATGCGTGAGTGAGCACGCAGAAAGCCAGCCCGACCCCGCGCACAGCGACTTCGTCCTGGTCGACCGGCCGCGCCCCGGCATTGCCGTGGTGACGCTCAACCGGCCCGAGCGGATGAACTCGATGGCGTTCGACGTCATGGTCCCGCTCAAGAAGGCGCTCGACGAGCTGACCTACGACAACTCGGTGCGCGCGGTGGTGCTCACCGGCGCCGGCCGCGGATTCTCCTCGGGCGCCGACCACAAGTCGGCGGGCTCCGTGCCGCACATCGACGGGTTGACCAGACCCACCTTCGCGCTGCGGTCCATGGAGGTCCTCGACGACGTCATCCTCGCCCTGCGCAAGATGCACCAGCCGGTGATCGCCGCGGTCAACGGCGCGGCGATTGGCGGAGGCCTGTGCCTGGCGCTGGCCTGCGACATCCGCGTCGCGTCCGAGGAGGCCTACTTCCGCGCGGCCGGCATCAACAACGGCCTGACCGCCAGCGAGCTGGGACTGTCCTATCTGCTGCCACGCGCCATCGGCACGTCGCGGGCCTTCGAACTGATGCTGACCGGCCGCGACGTCGACGCCGCCGAGGCCGAACGCATTGGCCTGGTCTCGCGTGCGGTGCCCGGCGACGCCCTGCTCGACGTTTGCTATGAGATGGGCGAGCGGATCGCGGGGTTCTCCCGGCCGGGAATCGAGTTGACCAAGCGCACACTTTGGAGTGGACTGGACGCCGGTAGCCTGGAAGGACACATGCAAGCCGAGGGCCTCGGACAACTGTTCGTCCGTTTGCTCACCGCCAACTTCGAAGAAGCGGTGGCAGCGCGCGCCGAGAAGCGGCCCCCGGCCTTCACCGACGACAAGTAAGGACGGCCACGCGTGATCACCGCAACGGACCTCGAGGTCCGCGCCGGCGCGCGCACGTTGCTGTCCACCGACGGAACCGCGCTTCGGGTCCAACCCGGCGACCGGATCGGCCTGGTCGGCCGCAACGGCGCAGGCAAGACCACCACGATGCGCATCCTCGCCGGCGAGGGCGAGCCGTATGCGGGCAATATCGTCCGCAACGGCGAAATCGGTTATTTGCCACAGGATCCCAGGGAAGGTGACCTGGATGTGCTCGCGCGGGACCGGGTCCTCTCGGCCCGCGGCCTGGACACCCTGCTGGCCGATCTCGAGAAGCAGCAGCTGCTGATGGCCGAGGTCGCCGACGACACCGCCCGCGACAAGGCCGTCCGCAAGTACGGCCAGCTCGAGGAGCGCTTCGCCGCGCTGGGCGGTTACGCCGCCGAGAGCGAGGCGGGCCGCATCTGCGCGAGCCTCGGCCTGCCCGAGCGGGTGCTGACCCAGTCGCTGCGCACGCTCTCCGGTGGTCAACGCCGACGCGTGGAGCTGGCTCGCATCCTGTTCGCGGCCTCCGACAGCGGGGCAGGCTCCTCGACGACGCTGCTGCTCGACGAACCGACCAACCACCTCGACGCCGACTCGATCGGCTGGTTGCGGGACTTCCTGCAGAACCACGCCGGCGGCCTGGTGGTCATCAGCCACAACGTCGACCTTCTCGCCGACGTGGTGAACCGGGTGTGGTTCCTCGACGCGGTGCGCAGCGAGGTCGACGTCTACAACATGGGCTGGCAGAAGTACCTCGACGCCCGCGCCACCGACGAAGCCCGTCGCCGCCGCGAACGCGCCAACGCCGAGCGCAAGGCGTCCGCCCTGCGCGCCCAGGCCGCCAAGATGGGCGCCAAGGCCACGAAAGCCGTTGCCGCACAGAACATGCTGCGGCGAGCCGACCGCATGATGGCCGCGCTCGACGAGGAACGCGTCGCCGACAAGGTGGCCCGCATCAAGTTCCCGACACCCGCACCGTGCGGGCGCACCCCGCTGGTCGCCAAGGGGCTGACCAAGAACTACGGGTCCCTGGAGGTGTTCACCGGCGTCGATCTGGCCATCGACCGGGGATCGCGCGTCGTCGTGCTCGGACTCAACGGCGCCGGTAAGACCACGCTGTTGCGCCTGCTGGCTGGCGTCGAGACGCCGGATGCCGGACAACTCGAGCCTGGTCACGGCCTCAAGCTCGGGTATTTCGCGCAGGAACATGACACGCTCGATAACAACGCGACGGTGTGGGAGAACATCCGGCACGCCGCCCCCGACACCGGCGAACAGGAACTCCGCGGGCTGTTGGGTGCCTTTATGTTCAGCGGTCCCCAGTTGGATCAACCCGCCGGCACGCTGTCGGGTGGCGAGAAGACCCGACTGGCGCTGGCGGGTCTGGTCGCCTCCACTGCCAATGTGTTGCTGCTCGACGAACCGACGAACAACCTCGACCCCGCCTCGCGTGAACAGGTGCTCGACGCGCTGCGCAGTTACGTCGGTGCGGTCGTGCTGGTGACCCACGATCCCGGTGCGGCCGAGGCGCTCGAACCGCAACGCGTCGTCCTGCTTCCCGACGGCACCGAAGACTTCTGGTCCGAGGACTACCGCGACCTCATCGAGTTGGCCTGATCCAGCCCGATCCAGATCGCGAACCGTTTCACCAATTTCAAGCGTCGTGTGTAACCGCTTCCTACGCTGGGTATCCGTCCGGTCATCCAAGCGGGGAGGTGCTGATGAAAAAGCTGGACAAGTCGAGAGACCAGTTGATCAACGAGTTGCGGAGTGCTTACGAGGGTGGCGCAAGCATTCGCACGTTGGTCGCGTCCACGGGCCGCTCGTACGGCTCGATTCACAGCATGCTGCGTGAGTCGGGTACGACGATGCGCAGCCGCGGCGGGCCGAACCACCGCAGCCGGCGCCGCTAGTCCGGCTGCGGCGCGGCCTCCCAATCGCGCCCCTGCCGCAGCGACGCCTCGACCAGGTCCAGTACGGCACTGAGCTTTTCGGGGTCATCACCCGACGCCAACCGCGCTACGAGACCATCGAGGACGAGGTCGAGATAGGTCTGCAGGACGGCGCTGGGGACGTCGTCGCGCAGCCGGCCAGCCTGCTTCTGCATCCGTAGTCGCTGTGTGGTGGCTGCGGACAACTCGGCGGACCGCTCCGCCCAACCCCGGTGAAAATCGGGGTCGTTGCGGAGCTTTCGCGCGATCTCCAACCTCGTGGCCAGCCAGTCGAACTGCTCTGGCGCGGCAAGCATGTCACGCATGACCTGAACCAGTCCCTCGCGCGCGGCGACGTCGGCCATGCGCTCGGCGTCCTCACGGGCCAGTTCGAAGAACAGCGTGTCCTTATCGCGGAAGTGATGGAAGATGGCGCCGCGCGACAGCCCGATCGTCTGCTCGAGCCGCCGCACGGTCGCCTTGTCGTAGCCGTATTCCGCGAAACACCGGCGGGCGCCGTCGAGGATCTGCCGACGACGCGCCGCCAGGTGGTCGTCGGTGACCCGGGGCAACGCGGTTGTCCCTTCCGGCTACTGCGTTTTGAGCATGTTGCGCAGCACGTACTGCAGGATGCCGCCGTTGCGGTAGTAGTCCGCCTCGCCCGGCGTGTCGATGCGCACGACCGCGTCGAACTCGATGGTTTCTCCAGAGCCGTCCGCTCCATCATTCTTCGTAGCGGTGACGTGCACCGTCTTCGGCGTCTTGCCCTCGTTGAGCTCCTCGATGCCGGTGATGTCGAACGTCTCCGTGCCGTCGAGGCCCAGCGACTCCGCCGTCTCACCCTCGGGGAACTGCAGCGGGATCACGCCCATGCCGATCAGGTTCGACCGGTGGATGCGCTCGAACGACTCGGTGATCACCGCGCGCACGCCCAGCAGCCGCGTGCCCTTGGCCGCCCAGTCGCGCGACGAACCCGAACCGTACTCCTTACCGCCGAGCACGACCAGCGGAATGTCCTGCGCCGCATAGTTTTGCGCAGCATCGTAGATGAACGCCTGCTCGCCGCCGTTGGTGAAGTCGCGGGTGTATCCACCCGAGACGTCATCGAGCAGCTGGTTGCGCAGCCGGATGTTGGCGAAGGTACCGCGGATCATCACCTCGTGGTTGCCGCGGCGCGAGCCGTAGGAGTTGTAGTCCTTCTTATCCACGCCGTTCGAATCGAGGTATTGCGCCGCCGGGGTGCCCGGCTTGATGCTGCCCGCGGGGGAGATGTGGTCGGTGGTCACCGAATCACCCAGCAGCGCCAGCACTTTGGCGCCCTTGATGTCGGTCACCGGCTCCGGGTCGGCGGGCATGCCGTCGAAGTACGGCGGCTTGCGCACATAGGTCGAGTCGTCGGCCCACTCGAAGGTGTTGCCGCTCGGCGTCGGCAGGTTGCGCCAGCGCTCGTCGCCCTTGAAGACGTCGGCGTAGTTCTTGGTGAACATCTCGGTGTTGATCGCCTCGGCGATCGTGGCGTCGATGTCCTTCTGCGACGGCCAGATGTCCTTCAGGTAGACCTCGTTGCCGTCCTTGTCCTTGCCGAGGCAGTCCTTCTCGAAGTCGAAGTCCATCGTGCCGGCCAGCGCGTAGGCGATCACCAACGGCGGGGACGCGAGGTAGTTCATCTTCACATCGGGGTTGATGCGGCCCTCGAAGTTCCGGTTGCCCGAGAGGACCGCGGTGACCGACAGGTCGGCGTCGTTGACGGCCTTGGAGATCTCCTCGGGCAGCGGGCCGGAGTTGCCGATGCACGTGGTGCATCCGTAACCCACCAGATAGAAGCCGAGCTTCTCCAGGTACGGCCACAGTCCGGCCTTGTCGTAGTAGTCGGTGACGACCTGCGACCCCGGCGCCATGGTCGTCTTCACCCACGGCTTGCTCGCCAGGCCCTTCTCGACGGCGTTCTTGGCCAGCAGCGCCGCACCCAACATCACCTCCGGGTTGGAGGTGTTGGTGCAGGACGTGATCGCCGCGATGACGACGGCCCCGTGGTCGAGTTCGAACTCGCCCAGTTCGTCGGACTTGATCGTGACCGGCTTACTCGGGCGGCCCTTGGCGCCCACCGCGGCCGACGTCGAGGGCTCGTGGTCGTGCGTGTTGCCATTGGTCATGAACTCGTTGTTCCGCACCGGGTCACTGGCCGGGAACGTGTCGTCGATTCCGTCGTCGAGCTTCGTGTACTGCGTGGGCTGCTGCTCCTCGACATAGTTGTGGATGTCCTTGCGGAACGCTTCCTTGGCCTCGTTGAGCGCGATCCGGTCCTGCGGCCGCTTCGGCCCGGCGATCGAGGGCACCACATCGGAGAGATTGAGCTCGATGTACTCGGAGTACTTGGGCTCGCGCTTCGGGTCGTGCCACATGCCCTGTTCCTTGGCGTAGGCCTCGACGAGAGCGAGCTGCTCGTTGCTGCGCCCGGTCATCCGCATGTAGTCGATCGTCACGTCGTCGATCGGGAAAATCGCGGCGGTGGAACCGAATTCCGGGCTCATGTTGCCCAGCGTCGCGCGGTTGGCCAGCGGCACCTCGGCCACACCCTCGCCGTAGAACTCGACGAACTTGCCGACCACCCCGTGCTTGCGCAGCATCTCGGTGACGGTGAGCACCACGTCGGTGGCGGTCACACCCGGCTGGCGCTCGCCGGTCAGCTTGAACCCGACGACGCGCGGAATCAGCATCGACACCGGCTGGCCCAACATCGCGGCCTCGGCCTCGATACCGCCCACGCCCCAGCCGAGCACGCCGAGTCCGTTCTGCATGGTGGTGTGGCTGTCCGTGCCGACGGCGGTGTCGGGGTAAGCGACGCCGTCACGTTCCCACACCACGCGGGCCAGGTACTCGATGTTGACCTGGTGCACGATCCCGGTGCCCGGCGGCACCACCTTGAAGTCGTTGAAGGCGCCCTGGCCCCAACGCAGGAACTGGTAGCGCTCGCCGTTGCGCTCGTACTCGATCTCGACGTTGCGCTCGAACGCGTCCTCGCGGCCGAACAGGTCGGCGATCACGGAGTGGTCGATGACCAGATCGGCGGGGGCCAGCGGATTGACCTTGTCGGGGTCGCCACCGAGGTCGGCGATGGCCTCACGCATGGTGGCCAAATCGACGATGCAGGGGACACCCGTGAAGTCCTGCATGATCACGCGGGCGGGGGTGAACTGGATCTCGACGCTCGGCTCGGCGTCCGGATCCCAGTTGGCGATGGCTTCGATGTGGTCCTTGGTGATGTTCGCGCCGTCCTCGGTGCGCAGGAGGTTCTCGGCGAGGACCTTGAGGCTGTACGGCAGCTTGTCGGTGCCCGGCACGGCGTCGAGGCGATAGATCTCGTAACTCTTGTCGCCGACTTTCAGGGTGCCGCGGGCGTCAAATGAATTGAGGGAAGAATTTTCCGTATTATCTTTGCTCACATCAACTCCCGGCTAGTTCGCGCAGCCGACGGGCTGTGTCGGCCGCAGTCCAACTCTAACAGTACGCTTGTCCTGCAAAACGATCAGGGTCGCTTCCCAGTCTCGTGCCGCGTCGCGCGTGCTGTCACCCTCCCGGGTACCCATCACGTACGGTTCTCCTGTGATCGGAGCGCATGTGATTCCGTCTCTGCCGGCCTACATCCCGCCCGACGTGTGCGGACCGGTCGGCATGGACCCCGCGACCACGCCGGTGGACACGTGCATGAACCTCGTCATCGAGGATGTCCGTGATGACGGCGTGAGCGCATCGCCGACGCCGGAGAACGAGGGACTCGCCGATGTGGTGGCCGAGGCCCAGCAGAAGGGGATCGACCTCAAGATCGTCGTCGTCGACCAGAACCCCCCGATCGACACCCCGCTGCGCGATATCGCGACCGAGGTGGGGGACGCCTTCCCGGGTTCCACGGTGCTGGTGCTCAGCCCGAACGATTCGGGAACCTTCAGTACGACGTTCGACCGCATGACCTTGGAGGCGGGCCAGGACGTCGCCGAGGGGCGCGGTCCGGTACAGGGTTCGAAGAATTTCGTCAGCGAGTTGACGACGACGCACTTTCCATGGACTGCATTCACGATTCTCGTCGTCTTGGGAGTGGTCGCCGCCGTTATCGGTACGCGACTTTTGCAGGTCCGCGCGCGGCGTGCCGATTCCGGCGGGAAGGTCTGAAACCGCACTGCGACAACGGTTTTGGCCTGAAGGCGTGGCCACTTCGCAATAGCGAAGTCACGGCTCGATAACACTTCATTCAATTACAAAGTTGTAATTCGCAACTTAAGTTTCTTTGGCGTCAGATGTGACGTACGGTGCAATCGGTAACTGTGTTGTAGATGTGCATGTTGTGACAAATGAGCACAGTCACCCCGACGAATGTGTCCGCACGTTCGCCTGAAGCAATAGGAGAACTGAGTCGGATGAGACGCACACCTGGCGCATCCGCTACGCGGCCGTGTGGACGGTTCTGCGCGGCCCTTCTCGCGGCGGCAATGCTGTCCGCGACCCCCGGCCTGGCCGTCGCGCAACCGAACAGCCCCGACGGCATCGCGGCGCTGGTCGCTGCCGTCGCCGACGCCGATCAGAGGCTGCAGGATCTGGGCGCGCAGATTCAGCAGCAGCAGGAGAGCGTCAACAAGGCGATCCTGGACGTGCAGACCGCACGGGACAACGCCGCGGCAGCACAGCGTGAGGTCGACGCGAGCCGACAGCGCGTCGAGGACTCCAACATCGCGATCGAGCAGGCGCAGAAGCGATTCGACTCGTTCGCGGCCGCGACGTACATCAACGGTCCGTCCGACTCGTACCTGACCGCAGGCGACCCCGCCGAGGTCATCAAGACCGCCGCTGCGGGTCAGACGTTGGCCATCAGCTCGCAGCAGGTGATCGCAGATCTGCAGCGGGCCCGCACCGAGCAGGTCAACCGCGAGTCCGCCGCCCGATTGGCGAAGCAGAACGCGGACAAGGCCGTCGCCGACGCCGAAGCCAGCCAGCAGTCCGCGGTAGCCGCGCTCACCAACGCGCAGGACACGTTCCGCGCTCAGCAGGCCGAACTCGACAAGCTCACCGCCGAGCGAAAGGCGGCCCAGGCGAAGCTCGCCGAGGTGCGCAAGGCGTCGGCGCCCGCCGCGGCACAACCGGCGGCCGCCGCGACGCCGGGGAGCCCGGACTGGGACCGCGCGCCGGAAGGCGTCGACCCCGGCACCGGTAACTGGGCGGGGCCCTGGGATCCGACCCTGCCCGCGATCCCCAGCGCGTTCGTCAGCGGTGATCCGATCGCGATCATCAACACGGTCCTCGGCATCGCGTCGACCTCGGCGCAGGTGACCCAGGACCTCGGCCGCAAGTTCCTGCAATCGGTGGGGTTGCTTCCCGAGCCGGCCGCCGCGCCGGCCTTCACCAACGGCGCGATCCCGCGGGTCTACGGACGGCAGGCCACCGAATACGTCATCAAGCGCGCCATGTCCCAGATGGGCGTGCCCTACTCGTGGGGCGGCGGCAACGCGGCGGGACCGAGCCGTGGCATCGACTCCGGCGCCAACACGGTCGGTTTCGACTGCTCAGGGCTGATGCTCTACGCGTTCGCCGGTGTCGGTATCAAGCTCGACCACTATTCGGGCTCGCAGTACAACGCGGGTCGCAAGGTCCCGTCGTCCCAGATGCGCCGCGGCGACATGTTGTTCTGGGGGCCCAACGCCAGCCAGCACGTCGCGCTCTATCTCGGTGACGGGCAGATGCTCGAGGCGCCCTACACGGGTTCGGTGGTGAAGATCTCGCCGGTGCGCACCAGCGGCATGACGCCGTACGCGACCCGCCTCATCGAATGGTGAGAGATGAAGCGCTTGCAGATCTGTAGGGAAAACACGTTAGGAAGACTTTGCGTTTCAAGCTGATTCGGTTCTTGAGTGGTTGTGCGCTGCTGGTGGCCACGGTGGCGCTGACCGTCGGGCTGGCGACGCCGGCTACGTCGGCGCCCGAGGACGGCCAGTGGGATCCGACGCTGCCGAAGTTGATCAGCGCCGGGGCCCCCGGCGACCCGTTGGCGATCGCCAACGCCTCGCTCGCGGCGACCGCCCAGGCCACCGAGGTCACGATGGGGCTGGGCCGCAAGTTCTTGGCGACGCTGGGCCTCGCGCCACCGGAGGCGTCGACGGCCGGCGTCGCGCCCGGGCGCGTCCGCGGACCGCAGGCGATCGAGTACGTGATCCGCCGCGGCGCCTCGCAGATGGGCGTCCCGTATTCGTGGGGCGGCGGTAAGCCGAGCGGACCGAGCACGGGCATCGACTCGGGCGCCAACACCGTCGGCTTCGACTGCTCGGGCTTTACCCAGTTCTCGTTCGCCGGCGTCGGCGTGCTGATCCCCAAGTACTCCGGCGACCAGTACAACACCGGACGCAAGGTGCCGACGTCGCAGGCCAAGCGCGGCGACCTGTTGTTCTGGGGGCCCGGCGGCAGCCAGCACGTCGCGCTCTACCTGGGCGGCGGCAAGATGCTGGAGGCCTCGGGCAGCGCGGGCAAGGTGACGGTCAGCCCGGTGCGTCAGTCCGGTCTGCAGCCGTATGTGGCGCGCATCATCGAATCCTGAGCGGAGCCTGAGCCGAAGCTGAACGTTTCGGGCGGCGTCGACGGATTCTGCCGTGCCTGGAATAGTTGACGGCGAGCGTGCCGCCCCGACCGGGCGGCGCGGCACTGACCAGCGAGTTATGTGGAAGGAACGTTGATGACCTCACCGAGTGGGCCGTCGCAGGGGCCTGGAGGCTACCCCGGCCAGGCACCGGCACAGGGATACCAGGGCTCGCACGCCGCGCCCTCGGGCCCCGCTTCCCAGAACGGCGGTCTGCAGCAGGAGGTCCACACGCTCGAACGGGCCGTCTTCGAGGTGAAGCGGATCATCGTCGGCCAGGACCAACTGGTCGAGCGCATGCTGGTCGGCCTGCTCGCCAAGGGCCACGTGCTGCTCGAGGGCGTGCCGGGCGTCGCCAAGACGCTGGCCGTGGAGACATTCGCCAAGGTGGTCGGCGGTACCTTCGCCCGCATCCAGTTCACACCGGACCTGGTGCCGACCGACATCATCGGTACCCGCATCTACCGGGTGGGCAAGGAGGAGTTCGACATCGAACTCGGGCCCGTGGTGGTCAACTTCCTGCTCGCCGACGAGATCAACCGCGCCCCGGCCAAGGTGCAGTCGGCCCTTCTGGAGGTCATGGCCGAGCGCAAGATCTCCATCGGCGGCAAGACGTTCCCGCTGCCCCAGCCCTTCCTGGTGATGGCCACGCAGAACCCGATCGAGCAGGAGGGCGTGTACGCCCTGCCCGAGGCCCAGCGCGACCGCTTCCTGTTCAAGCTGAACATCGACTACCCGTCGCCCGAGGAAGAGCGCGAGATCATCTACCGGATGGGCGTCAAGCCGCCGGAGCCCAAGCAGATCCTGGCGCCCGGCGACCTGCTGCGACTGCAGGACGTGGCGGCCAACAACTTCGTCCACCACGCGCTGGTCGACTACGTCGTGCGGGTGGTCACCGCGACGCGTCAGCCCGAGAAGTTCGGGATGCCCGACGCAAAGGCGTGGATCGCCTACGGCGCATCGCCGCGCGCATCGCTCGGCATCATCGCGGCGTCGCGTGCGCTCGCGCTGGTGCGCGGTCGCGACTACGTGATCCCGCAGGACGTCGTCGAGGTCATCCCCGACGTGCTGCGGCACCGGTTGGTGCTGACCTACGACGCCTTGGCCGACGAGATCTCGGCGGAGACGGTGATCAACCGCATCCTGCAGACCGTGGCCCTGCCGCAGGTGAACGCCATTCCGCAGCAAGGTCATTCGGTGCCGCCCGTCGTGCCCGCCGCCGCTGGAGCGGCCAGCAATCGGTGACCAGCTCCCGACGCTCTGTTGATCTGCCGTCGCTGAAGCGCGGCGAGATCCGTGACCCCGCGCTGAGCGCCGCACTGCGCAAGCTCGAGTTGACCGTGCGGCGCAAGCTCGACGGTGTGCTGCACGGCGACCACCTCGGCCTGCTGCCCGGCCCGGGTTCGGAACCGGGGGAGTCGCGGCTCTATCAGCCCGGTGACGACGTGCGCAGGATGGACTGGTCGGTCACGGCGCGCACCACGCACCCCCATGTGCGGCAGATGATCGCCGACCGGGAGCTCGAAACGTGGCTTGTCGTCGACATGTCGGCCAGTCTCGACTTCGGCACCACCGGATGCGAGAAGCGCGATCTGGCCGTCGCCGCCGCGGCGGCGATCACGTTCCTCAACAGCGGAGGCGGTAACCGCATCGGCGCGATCATCGCCAACGGCGACACCGTGCGACGGGTGCCGGCGCTGTCGGGCCGCATGCACGAACAGGAGATGTTGCGCGCCATCGCGACGATGCCCAAGGCCCCGGCCGGCGTCCGCGGCGACCTCGCCGCCGCGATCGACGCGCTGCGCAGGCCCGAACGGCGCCGCGGGATGGCGGTCATCATCAGCGACTTCCTCGGGCCCATCAACTGGATGCGCCCGCTGCGGGCGATCGCGGGTCGCCACGAGGTGCTCGGCATCGAGGTGCTCGACCCGCGTGACGTCGAACTGCCTGCCGTCGGCGACGTGGTGCTGCAGGACGCCGAGACCGGCGCGACCCGTGAGTTCACCATCGACGAGCAGTTGCGCGACGACTTCGAGCGGGCGGCCGCGGCGCACCGCGCGGAGGTGGCGAGGACGTTGCGGCGATGCGATGCACCGCTGTTGACGCTGCGCACCGACCGCGACTGGATCGCCGACGTCGTCCGGTTCGTGGCCAACCGCAGGCGTGGCGCGCTGGCGGGCCACGCCTGACATCGAAATGATTAGGCGCACATGACATTGCCGTTGCTCGGACCCATGACGCTGTCGGGATTCGAAAACGCCTGGTTCTTCCTGTTCCTCATCGTGGTGCTCGCAATCGTCGGGCTCTACCTCGTCGTGCAGGTGGCGCGGCATCGGCGGATGCTGCGGTTCGCCAACATGGAGCTGCTGGAAAGCGTTGCGCCGAAACGGCCTTCGCGCTGGCGGCACGTGCCCGCGATCCTGCTCGTGATCGGGCTGGTGTTCCTGACGGTGGCGATGACGGGACCCACTCACGATGTCCGCATTCCGCGCAACCGCGCGGTGGTGATGCTCGTCATGGACGTCTCGCAGTCGATGCGGGCCACCGACGTCGCACCCAACCGTATGGCCGCCGCGCAGGAGGCGTCCAAGCAGTTTGCCGACGAACTCACCCCGGGCATCAACCTCGGATTGATCTCGTATGCAGGCACGGCAACGGTTCTGGTCTCGCCGACGACGGGCCGGGAGGCCACCAAGGCCGCGATCGACAAGCTCCAGTTCGCCGACCGCACGGCGACCGGCGAAGGCATCTTCACCGCGCTGCAGGCGATCGCCACCGTGGGTGCGGTGATCGGCGGCGGCGACGAACCCCCGCCGGCGCGCATCGTGTTGTTTTCCGACGGCAAGGAGACTGTGCCGTCGAACCCGGACAACCCGAAGGGCGCCTACACCGCGGCGCGCACCGCGAAGGACCAGGGCGTGCCGATCTCGACGATCTCGTTCGGCACGCCGTACGGCTACGTCGAGATCAACGACCAACGCCAACCCGTGCCGGTCGACGACGAGATGCTCAAGAAGATCGCCGATCTGTCCGGCGGCGAAGCGTTCACCGCGTCGAGCCTCCAGCAGCTGCGCGAGGTCTATGCCAACCTGCAGCAGCAGATCGGCTACGAGACGATCCGGGGCGACGCGAGCGTGGGCTGGCTGCGGCTGGGAACGTTCGCGCTCGTGATGGCGGCCCTGGCGGCCCTGTTCATCAACCGTCGTCTACCGAACTGATGCGCAAGGGATGACGATCTGACATGACGCTTCCACTGCTGGGTCCGCTCTCGCTCACCGGCTTTCAGCACATCTGGTGGTTCCTGCTGTTCTTGGTGCTGCTGCTGGCGCTTGCCGGGCTGTACGCCGCCGCGCAGGCCGCCCGGCGAAAACGGTTGCAGCGCTTCGCCAACACCGAACTGCTCGACAGCGTGGCGCCCAGACGGCCGAGCCCGCTGCGCCACATTCCCGCGGCGCTGCTGGCGGTCGCGCTGCTGCTGTGCACGATCGCGCTGGCCGGACCCACCCACGACCAGCGGCTGCCCCGCAATCGTGCGGTGGTGATGCTGGTGATGGACGTCTCGCAGTCGATGCGCGCCACCGACGTCGAACCGAGCCGCCTGGCCGCCGCGCAGGAGGCGTCGAAGAAATTCGTCGACGAGCTGACCCCGGGCATCAACCTCGGCGTGATCGCCTACGCCGGCACGGCCAACGTCCTGGTGTCGCCGACCACCAACCGCGACGCGAGCCGGCGCGCGATCGAGAATCTGCAGGTGGCCGATCGGACCGCCACCGGCGAGGCCATCTTCACCGCGCTCTCGTCGATCTCCACCGTCGGCGCCGTGATCGGCGGTGGCGACACGCCGCCGCCCGCGCACATCGTGCTGTTCTCCGACGGCAAGGAGACCGTGCCGAACAACCCGGACAATCCGAAGGGCGCGTTCACCGCCGCGCGGGCCGCCAAGGACCAGGGCGTGCCGATCTCGACGATCTCGTTCGGCACCCCGAACGGGTCGGTCGAGGTGAACAACGAGCGGGTGCCCGTTCCCGTCGACGACGAGGGCATGAAGAAGGTCGCCGCGCTCTCCGGGGGCGAGTCCTACACCGCATCCAACCTCGACGAACTGAACAAGGTCTACGAGACCCTGCAGGACCAGATCGGTTATGAGACGGTCCGCGGCGAGGCGACCACCGGCTGGCTCCGGCTCGGCGCGCTGTTTGCGGCCGTGGCGGCCGTCGCCGCGCTGCTGATCAACCGCCGGCTGCCGCTGTGAGCGCCACGCTTCACTAAGGCGATTTCTTAAGAATGGCGGGCAGGCGATAGGTTGGCGGGCATGACTGCGCAGGCGAGCAAGGACACCGGAGCGACCGCCGAATCCGAATCGGCAGGCGGTCGTCCGCCTTTCGTCTCCCGCTCCGTGCTGGTGACCGGCGGCAACCGCGGTATTGGTCTGGCGATCGCACAGCGCCTCGCCGCCGACGGTCACAAGGTCGCCGTCACCCACCGCGGTTCCGGGGCCCCCGAAGGGCTGTTCGGGGTGGTGTGCGACGTCACCGACAACGCGGCCGTCGACCGCGCATTCAAGGAGGTCGAGGAGCATCAGGGCCCGGTCGAGGTGCTGGTCTCCAACGCGGGCATCTCCAAGGACGCGTTCCTCATGCGGATGACCGAGGACCGGTTCGAAGAGGTCATCAACGCCAACCTGACCGGGGCGTTCCGGGTGGCCCAGCGGGCCTCGCGCACCATGCAGCGCAAGCGGTTCGGCCGGATCATCTTCATCGGCTCGGTGTCGGGTATGTGGGGGATCGGCAACCAGGCCAACTACGCTGCGGCCAAGGCCGGGCTGATCGGCATGGCCCGCTCGATCTCGCGGGAGCTGTCGAAGGTCAACGTGACCGCCAACGTCGTCGCGCCCGGCTACATCGACACCGAGATGACCCGTGCGCTCGACGAGCGGATCCAGGCCGGGGCGCTCGATTTCATCCCCGCGAAGCGCGTGGGCACCGCCGAGGAGGTCGCGGGCGCGGTCAGCTTCCTGGCGTCCGAGGATGCGAGCTATATCGCCGGCGCGGTGATCCCCGTCGACGGCGGCATGGGTATGGGCCACTAGATCTTCACGATCTTCACGTAGAGAGAGGGACTTTCACATGACCGGTTTGCTCGAAGGCAAGCGCATCCTCGTCACCGGAATCATCACCGACTCGTCGATCGCGTTCCACATCGCCAAGGTCGCCCAGGAGGCCGGCGCGGAACTGGTGCTCACCGGGTTCGACCGGATGAAGCTGATCCAGCGCATCGCCGACCGGCTGCCGAACCCGGCGCCGCTGCTGGAACTCGACGTGCAGAACGAGAACCACCTCGACTCATTGGCCGAGCGCATCACCGAGGTGATCGGCGAGGGCAACAAGATCGACGGCGTCGTGCACTCGATCGGCTTCATGCCGCAGTCCGGGATGGGCATCAACCCGTTTTTCGACGCCCCCTATGAGGACGTCTCGAAAGGCATTCACATCTCGGCGTATTCGTACGCCTCGCTGGCCAAGGCCACGCTGCCGATCATGAACCGCGGGGGCAGCATCGTCGGTATGGACTTCGACCCGACCCGCGCGATGCCGGCCTACAACTGGATGACCGTGGCCAAGAGCGCGCTGGAGTCGGTGAACCGCTTCGTCGCTCGCGAGGCCGGGCCCTACGGTGTGCGCTCGAACCTCGTCGCGGCGGGCCCGATCCGCACGCTCGCGATGAGCGCGATCGTCGGCGGCGCCCTCGGCGCCGAGGCCGGTGAGCAGATGCGGTTGCTCGAGGAGGGGTGGGATCAACGCGCCCCGGTCGGCTGGGACATGAAGGACCCGACCCCCGTCGCCAAGACCGTGTGCGCACTGCTGTCGGACTGGCTGCCCGCCACCACCGGCACCGTCATCTACGCCGACGGCGGCGCCAGCACCCAGCTGCTCTAGACAATGGATTTTGACGCCGTCCTGCTGCTCTCGTTCGGCGGGCCGGAGCGCCCCGAGGACGTGATCCCGTTCCTGGAGAACGTCACTCGCGGGCGCGGCATCCCGCGGGAACGGTTGGCGGCGGTCGCCGAGCACTACCTGCATTTCGACGGCGTCTCACCGATCAACGGCATCAACCGCGCCGTGATCGAGCGGCTGCGCACCTACATCGACGTGCCGGTGTACTTCGGCAACCGCAACTGGGAGCCTTACGTCGAGGACGCGGTGACCGCCATGCGCGACGACGGGGTGCGGCGCGCGGCGGTGTTCACCACGTCGGCCTGGGGCGGCTATTCGAGCTGCACCCAGTACGTCGAGGACATCGCCAGAGGGCGGCAGGCCGCCGGCGCCTCGGCCCCGCAGTTGGTCAAGCTGCGCCAGTACTTCGACCACCCGCTGTTCGTGCAGATGTTCGCCGATGCGGTCACCGCCGCCGCGCGGACGGTGCCCGAGGGCGCACGCCTGGTGTTCACCGCGCACTCGATTCCGCTGGCCGCGCGATCACGCTGCGGCGCTGAGCTTTACGAGCGGCAGGTGGGCTACGCCTCCAGCCTCGTCGCGGCCGCGGCCGGATACGCCGACTATGATCAGGTGTGGCAGTCGCGGTCCGGACCCCCGCAGGTGCCGTGGTTGGAACCCGATGTGGGGGACCATCTTTCGTCGCTCGCCGAGACCGGAACCAAGGCCGTGGTGGTCTGCCCGATCGGTTTCGTCGCCGATCACATCGAGGTGGTCTGGGACCTCGATCACGAACTGCGCCTTCAGGCCGGGGAGGCCGGGGTGGCGTTCGCCAGGGCCGCGACGCCGAACGCCGAGCTCGCGCGCGTCGCCGCCGATTTGCTTGCCGAGTTGCGTGACGGCCGCGATCCCGAACGGGTGGCGGGCGCGAATCCGCCGCCTCTGCAGGGGTTTTCGGTCGACGGCGTGGTGTGCACGCCGGCCTGCGGCTAGCCCTGCCAGGCCGAATGCAGGACCGCGTCGACCGCGGCCAGTCGCGCCGAGCGCACCACGGTCGACAGCGGTCGCAGCGCGTCGTTGGCGATCTGGACCTCGGTGGAGCTGTGCAGACCGATCGGAATCAGCCCGGCGCTGACCGAGATGATCGCGTCGACGTGCGCGGCGTTCTCCAGCACGCGCACCGCCCGGTTGGGAGCGTGGTCGGGAAGGCGGTGCCTGCGGGTGGATTCGAGCACCTGCTCGACGAGCCCGCGCGGATCCTCCACATCGATCTCGGCCGCCCCCGCGCGCAACGTCCCGAGCGCGTCGGCCGCCGAGCGAACCGCCGACCGCAGCGCGTACTCCGCCTCGCCGAGGTCGATGTGTTCGGCGGGGGTGGACGCCTCGGGGATCGAGTACACCGTCCACGAGAGGCCGCAGGGGTCGCGGTCGTACTCGTCGTCGTCCCCGGGATCGTCGTCGTACTCGAAATCCGGTACCAGCCCGATGGAGCCGACGCCTGAGACGACGATGGCCTCGCCCGCGGTCACCGCGTCGCGCTGGAACTGGGTCCCCGCGGGCAGTCCCCGGACGTCGCCGGGCACCGGCAGCGCCAGTCTGATCGGCGGCTGGGTCACACCGGGGCCGGCGGCCGTGCGCAGCGTCTGCAGCATCGACACCGCCCCCGCGTCCACCAGATCGGGCCACGGCAGGCCGGTCGCGCCGGCCGCCACGGAGTCATAAGCCGTCACGGAATGCTTTGGCGCCCAATGTGAAAGCGCGTCGAGCACGTCGTCGGGCGCGGCCACGCCTGCCAACCAGGCATTGGCCCACACCGACAGCGAAACACTGGGACACCACATGATGTTCGAAGTGTAGTTGTTACGCCCGCACACGGTCGGGCGCGACGATAGGGTGGCGTCATGCCCGCTGCGCTGATCTGGTTAATCGCCGCGCTGGCGCTCGCCGGTGCCGAGGCGCTGACCGGTGACCTGTTCCTGCTGATGCTCGGCGGCGGGGCCCTGGCGGCCGCCGGGTCGAGCCTGATCTTCGACGATCTGTGGGTCCACGGCGCGGTGTTCGCCGTCGTCTCGATCCTGTTGCTGGTGCTCGTGCGTCCCGCGCTGCGCAGGCATTTTCAGGCCGGAAGCGGCCTGCCCGACCCGGCGAAGGCGCTCGAGGGCAAGAGCGCGCTGGTGCTGGATCGGGTGGCGCAGCACGAGGGGCAGGTGAAGCTGGACGGCGAAGTCTGGACGGCGCGCCCGCTCAACGAGAACGACGTGTACGAACCCGGGGACAAGGTGACCGTCGTGCATATCGACGGCGCGACCGCCGTCGTCCAGAAGCTCGCCTAGAACACACTGGGTACGAGGGAAGGAATCGTCATGGATGGAGCGGTCGCCGGCTTGGTGCTCGTCGGCGTGCTGGTGGTGTTCGCCGCCATCATCGTCGCGAAGTCGATCGCGCTGATACCGCAGGCCGAGGCCGCCGTGATCGAGCGGCTCGGCCGTTACAGCAAGACCGTGTCCGGTCAGCTGACGCTGCTGTTGCCGTTCATCGACCGCATCCGCGCCCGCGTCGACCTGCGCGAGCGGGTGGTGTCCTTCCCGCCGCAGCCGGTGATCACCGAGGACAACCTGACCGTGCAGATCGACACGGTCGTGTACTTCCAGGTCACCAACCCGCAGGCGGCGGTGTATCAGATCAGCAACTACATCGTCGGCGTCGAGCAGCTGACCACGACCACGCTGCGCAACCTTGTCGGGGGCATGACGCTGGAGCAGACGCTGACCTCGCGCGACCAGATCAACACCGCACTGCGCGGCGTGCTCGACGAGGCCACCAACCGGTGGGGTCTGCGGGTGGCGCGCGTCGAGCTGCGCAGCATCGATCCGCCGCCGTCCATCCAGGATTCGATGGAGAAGCAGATGCGCGCCGACCGCGAGAAGCGCGCGATGATCCTGACCGCGGAGGGCAACCGCGAATCGGCCATCAAGCAGGCCGAAGGTCAGAAGCAGGCGCAGATCCTGGCCGCCGAAGGCGCGAAGCAGGCCGCGATCCTGGCCGCCGAGGCCGACCGTCAGTCGCGCATGCTGCGCGCCCAGGGCGAACGCGCCGCGGCCTACCTGCAGGCGCAGGGCCAGGCGAAGGCCATCGAGAAGACGTTCGCGGCCATCAAGGCGGGCCGCCCCACTCCCGAGATGCTGGCCTATCAATACCTGCAGACCCTGCCTCAGATGGCCAAGGGCGAGGCGAACAAGGTGTGGCTGGTGCCCAGCGACTTCGGTTCGGCGCTACAGGGTTTCACCAAGCTGCTGGGGGCGCCGGGGGAGGACGGCGTGTTCCGCTACACCCCCTCGCCCGTCGACGACGTGCCGGTCAAGGATGACGACGACGAGGTCGCCGACTGGTTCAACACCGAAACCGATCCCGAGATCGCCCGTGCCGTGGCGAAGGCCGAGGCCGAGGCGCGCACCTCGGTGGACGGTCCCGCGGCCGTCACCCCGCCGCCGTCGTTCCCGGGGATCGGCCAGCAGACGAATGTCTCGCCGCCGGCGCCGAACGACCTCGGCGGCGGGGCGCATTCGCGCTGAGCCGCTGAGTCGGGGCGCTATCCGGTCACCCGCACCGGCTGGTCGGCGTCGTTCGCGGCGGTCTGCTCACGGTGATGGCGCCGGTGCACGCGGATCTCGTAAATCAGTCCCGCGACGCCCAAACTGGCGGTGCAGAACGAGATCAGCACGAGCAGCGGGCTGACGTTGCCGGTGAGCGCGTCGCCGAGGACCACCACCGCAGCGGTGCCCGGCACCAGCCCGGCCAGGGTGGCCAGCGTGTAGGGCAGCACGCGCACCGACGACACGCCGGCCGCGTAATTGAGCACGGCGAACGGCACGGCCGGGATCAGCCGCATCGACAGCACGGTCGGCCATCCGCGCGCACGCAACCGCGCGTCGACGGCCTGGATCCGCGGATGGCGCGCCACCCGATTCAGTTGCAGGCCGACCGCCCGCACGAGCAGCAGCGCGATGACCGCGCTGACGGTCGCCGCGGTGACCGCGAGGGGGATGCCCAGCACGGGGCCGAAGAGCAGGCCCGCGGCGAGCGTGAACGCCGTGCGCGGGAACGGGAACACCGTGACCGCGATGTGGGCGGCCAGAAACGCCAGCGGGAACCACGGCCCGACCGAGGTGGCCCAGTCGCGCAACTGCACCGCGGTCGGCACCGGGACCAGCGATGCGATTGCGACGAGAATCACAATCGCCGCCGCAGACCCCAGCAGACGCGCCCGCGAGACGCTCGAGAGCGTCGCGATCACCGCACCGCGGACTGCGCGAAGGGTGCTGACGACGGAGTTCACGCTTACCAAGACTACGGAACCGCGGCGGCTGACACCTGCTCGCGACGCCGTGAGTCGACCGCCCGGCGGACATCGGTGTGATGGCGATCATTTAGCCTGATGACCGTGCAGAAACCCACTGCGGTCGAGGCCGATCGCGAGCGTTGGCGCTCAGCGGTCGCCGGGGTGCTGGCAAAGAGCACCCGGCGCGATCCCGCCGATCTGCCCGCCGAACCCGAGCGACTGCTGGATTCACCCACCTACGACGGCTTCGCGATCCGTCCGCTGTACACCAGCGTCGACGCGCTGCCCGAACCGCCGCTGCCCGGACAGTGGCCGTTCGTGCGCGGAAGCGACGCGCTGCGCGACGTCAAGGCAGGTTGGCGGGTCGCCGAGGCGTTCCCTGCGAACGGGCTGGGCGCCGTGGCCGAACACAACGGCGCGGTGTTGCTCGCCCTCACCGAAGGAGTCAGCGCCCTCGTCGTGCGCGTCGGCGCGTCCGCGGGCGTCGCGGCCGCCGAACTGGACCGCCTGTTCGACGGCGTCTTCCTCGACCTCGTCCCGGTGCTCTTCGAGATCGCGGGCCCGGACTACGTTTCGGCGGCCGATGCGGTGCTCGGATTGCTCGGCGATCTCGACGAGGATCAACGTTCTCGGCTGTCGGTCGACCTCGGCGCCGATCCGCTCACCGCGCCGCTGAGCGGACGCGAAGCCCCGGAGACCGCGGCCGTCGTGACCACCGCTGCGAAGCTCGGCGAATACCGCGGCGGCGTCCGGGCCGTCACCCTCGACGGCCCCGCGTTCCACAACCTCGGCGCCAACGCGTCGTGGGAACTCGCCGGCTTGGTGTCCGCGGGGGTGAGCTACCTGCGCCTGCTGGGCGAGGGCGGCCTCGATATTTCGGATGCGTTGCGCCAGATCAGCTTCCGCATCGCCGCCGACGACGATCAGTTCATGACGATCGCGAAGCTGCGGGCGGCGCGGCTGCTGTGGGCCCGCGTTGCCGAGGTGGTCGGGGCGCCGGAGCACGGGGCGGTCACCCTGCACGCCGCGACGTCGCTGCCGATGATGGCCAAGCGCGACCCGTGGGTGAACATGCTGCGCACCACCGTGGCCGCGTTCTCGGCCGGTGTCGGGGGAGCGGACACCATCGAGGTGCATCCGTTCGACGCCGCGATCGAAGGCGGCTTCCCGGGGACCTCCGCGAGCTTCGCCCGCCGCATGGCCCGCAACACGCAGCTGCTGCTGCTGGAGGAATCGCACCTGGGCCGCGTGCTGGACCCGGCGGCGGGTTCCTGGCACGTCGAGGACCTCACCGAACAACTTGCCGAACAGGCGTGGAAGCACTTCCAGGACATCGAATCCCGCGGCGGCTTCGAACAGGCCCGCGACCACATCGCGGCCCAGATCGCTGAGGTCGCCGAGCGGCGCGCCGACGACATCGCTCACCGGCGCACCGCGCTGACGGGCGTGAACGAATTCCCCAACATCGCCGAACCCGTGCTGCCGCAGGGTGATTCGCTGTCCAGGGTGGCCCGCTACGCCGCCGGCTTCGAGGCGCTCCGGGACCGCTCCGACGCCTTCTTCGAGAAGAACGGCGCCAGGCCGAAGGTGCTCCTGCTGCCGCTCGGCCCGCTGGCCGAACACAACGTGCGCACCACCTTCGCGACGAACCTGCTCGCGTCGGGCGGCATCGAAGCGGTGACCGAGGCGGACCCGACCCCGCCGATCGCGGTGATCTGCGGCACCGACGCCCGCTACGCAGAGGAGGCGTCGGCCGCGGTGGAATCCGCGCGTGCGGCCGGTGTGTCGCGGGTGCTGCTCGCCGGGCCGGAAAAGGCTGTCGCGGAAGCGGAACCGAAACCGGACGGCTATCTGACCGCGAAGATCGACGCGGTCGCCACGTTGTCGGACCTGCTCACCGGATTGGGGGCCTGAGGTGACTGCCACGGCTGGGATCGGGAAAACCATCGGTAGCTTCGCCGACGTCCCGCTGCACGGCGACAAACGTGCGGAGGCGCCGACCGAGGAAGCCGTCACCGCGCACGTCGAGGCGGCCGCCGCGGCACACGGATACGGCGCCGATGTAGACGGGTTTGACGTCTATGCCCTCCGGCGTCACCCAGTCCACCTGATCG